>NZ_JAKRNH010000034.1:0-22123 GCF_022346985.1 Micrococcus sp. ACRRV | reverse complement strand
GCCCGGATTCCGCGGATTCATGCGGATCGCCAGGTAAACGGAAGGTGAACTGGTCAGGGCCCCGCCCACGGCCATGCCCAGGGCCCTGACCAGTTCACCTTCCGTTTACCTGGCGATCCGCATGAATCCGCGGAATCCGGGCCGAGGCCGTCCGCCGACGGCCCCCACAGGGTTGCGTTCACCGAGAATTCATCTAGAGTGGTTAACAAGTTGTTCACCTTCCGTTCACTTACGGAGGGCGGACGCCACCGACCGCACCGCGGACGTCCCCGTCCGCACGCATCGAAGGGGCCCCGCCCCGAAAGGACACGGTGATCGCCATGACCGCGACCCTGACCACCCAGCACCACATGCCCGTCCACCCCGACACCACCATGCAGCAGCGCGTCCTCGAGCGCATCGCCGGCACCCTGATCCGTCGATTCGACGGCTCCGTGCCCGCCGCCGACGTGCGCACCACCGTCGCCGAGGTCACCGCCGAGCTCGAGGCCGAGGCCCGCCTCACCACCTACCTGCCGGCCCTCACCGAGCGGGAGGCCCTGAACCGCCTCGAGGCCATGGCCGCGGCTCCGGCCCACATGACCATCACGCACGCGCGCCACGCCGCGTGAGCGCCCCGCGCGCCACACGCACTCCTCCGCCCGACGGCGGCCGGTTCAGCCAGACTGACCGGCCGCCGTCGACGCATGTCCGGGTCGTTGCGCCCGCCGCACCGACCCCGCTCAGGCGACGCCGAGGGCCCGGCGCATGGGCAGGAGCTTGACCCCCACCTCGACGACCTCCTCCTCGGCCGCGGCCCCGGGGACGATCCCGCCGCCCGCCTGCAGCCGGACGCCGCCGGGCACCTGCTGGCCGCACCGCAGGGCCAGGGCGATCTCGCCGTCGCCGTCCTGGTCCAGCCAGCCCACCGGCCCCGCGTAGCGGCCCCGGTCCACCGGCTCCACCGCGCGGATCACCTCCAGGGCCTCCGCGGTGGGGGTGCCGCCGACGGCCGCCGTGGGGTGCAGCGCCGCCACCACGTCCAGGACGGCCCCCTCTCCCGGGCGCAGTCGCCCGCGCACGTCCGTGGCCAGGTGGTGCACGTTGGGCAGGGTCAGCACGAACGGCGCCGGATGCGCGTCCTCCAGCTCCACGACGGGCGCCAGCGCGTCGAGCACGGACCGTGCCGCCCAGTGGTGCTCGCGGAGCAGACGCGGGTCGGCGGCCAGCCGGGCGCGCAGCCGGGCGTCGTCGCCCTCGTCCACGCCGCGGGGGAGGGAGCCGGCCAGCACGCGTGAGGCGACCACCCCGTCCCGCCGGGTGGCGAGCATCTCCGGGGTGGCGCCCACGAGCCCGCCGACCGCGAAGGTCCACGTCTGCGGATACTCCGCGCGCAGGGCGTCGACGGCGGCCCACAGCCTGTCCTCGCCCGCCGGCACGGTCTCCGTGCGGCTCACCACCACCTTGCTCAGGGCGCCCGCCGAGGCCTCCATCCGCGCGACGACCTCCTCGACGCCGGCCGCGTACCCGGCGTCGTCCCAGGCCAGGGCGGGGTCGTCGGCGGGGAGGGGGACCTCGCCGGCCTCCGTCAGGCGCGCCCCCGGGCAGGCGGCCACCGCGGCCGCGAGCGCCTCCCGCGGCATGGCCACCGGCACCTCGACGACGCCGTCGGGGCCGGCCTGGAGCACGCGGGCGGGCACGCGCAGCACGGAGGGGACGGGCGAGGCGTCGTCGAACGCGGAGGACACCCAGGCCAGCGCGGGGGAGGCCGGCTCCGGGCGGGCGGCGACGGCGGCGCGCCAGAGCGCGGAGAGCCGCCGCAGGCGGTCGGGGCCGTCGAGCAGGACCGTGTGCCCGCCGACGCCGACCCGCACGGTGTCCTCACGCGCCCACACGACGGCGCGGGCGAACGCCGGCACGCGCCCGGCGGCCGACCCGGACGGGGAGAGGGCGCGGGCGGCGAGCGCCGCGACGGCGACGGACGGGACGGGGGGCATGCCCCCATTCTGGCTCACGTGCCCATGCCGTCGTGCCCGTGGCGTCGCGCGCAGGCGGACGCCGCGGCCGCTACCGTTGTCAGACCCGGCGCGGCCCCCGCGCCCCCGAGCCGAAGGAGCAGGCGTGGCCCCGCATCCCTCCGACCCCGCCGCGGACGTCCCCCTGGACCCCACGGGCGCGCTGCCCGTGGTGGCGCCGGCCCCCGAGGGGATGGCCGCCCACGTCCTGGACCGCGAGGCGGAGCATCTGCACGCCCGCTACCCGGAGGTCGGGGACGTGGCCATGGCCCGGGCCCTGCTGGAGGACTCCTACGCGCGCCTGGCCCGCACCACCCGCCACCCGGAGATGCTGCCCGTCACCGCGGCCAACTACGCCGCCGCCCGGCTGCGCGCCCGCGCCATCGCGCAGGGCTCCGTGGAGTCCCGGCACCCGCGCGTGCTCTTCGTCTGCCACGGCAACGCCGGTCGCTCCCAGATGGCCGCCGCGCTGCTCGAGAACCGCTCGGGCGGCACGGTGGCCTCCCGCTCGGCGGGCACCTCCCCGGCGGGGAGCGTGCTGCCGATGGCGCTGGACGTGATGAACGAGATCGGTCTGCCCCTGCACCACGCGTTCCCCAAGGGCGTGGACCGGGACATCCTGCAGGCGGCCCAGCTGGTGGTGCTGTTCGACGGCGCCGAGGAGGACCTCCTGGACGTCCCCGCGGGCGTGGAGGTCCAGCACTGGTCCGTGCCCTCGATCCGCGGCCTGGCCCTGGAGCAGGTCCGCGGGGTCCGCGACGCCCTGGACCTGCAGGTCCGCGGCCTGATCGCCGAGCTGACCGCCCTCGAGGGTGAGGAGCAGGGCGGGGCGGCGGACCCGGCCGCCTGAGCCCGCTCCCCTGGGGGAGCCTCTCCCCCGTGGGGGGAGCTCTCCTTGCGGGATACCCCCTAGGGGTATATCTTCGAGGCATGGAGCACGATCGGCACGCCGGGCACGGCTACTCCCCCCAGCGCGAGGCGTACCTCAAGCGCCTCAAGCGCATCGAGGGCCAGGTCCGCGGCATCCACCGCATGGTGGAGGAGGACGTCTACTGCATCGACGTCCTCACCCAGGTGGCCGCCGCCACCAAGGCTTTGCAGGCCGTGAGCCTGGGCCTGGTGGAGGACCACCTGCGGCACTGCGTGGCGGACGCCGCCGTGCAGGCCGACCAGGAGGGCAGCCAGGAGATCGTCGACGCCAAGGTGGCGGAGGCCACCGCGGCGATCGCCCGCCTGCTGCGCTGACCGGCGCTGTCGCCCACCCGCCACCGCACGAGGAGCATGAGATGACCACCACCGACCTGAAGATCACCGGCATGACCTGCGGCCACTGCGTCGCCTCCGTCCAGGAGGAGCTCGGTGAGATCGCCGGCGTCTCCGCCGTGGACGTCGACCTGAACACCGGGGGCGTGTCCACCGCCACCGTCACCTCCGAGGGCCCCCTCGACCCCGCCGCCGCGCGCGCCGCCGTCGAGGAGGCCGGCTACACGCTGGTGGAGGGCTGACCCCATGAACCACCCCGCCTCCTCCGCACCGGCCGGCCCGCAGCCCGAGACAACCCGCCGCGTCGACCTGGACGTCACCGGCATGACCTGCGCCTCGTGCGTGGGCCGCGTCGAGCGCAAGCTGGGCAAGCTCGACGGCGTCACGGCGTCCGTGAACCTGCCGCTCGAACAGGCCACCGTCACGGCGCCCGCCGGCGTGTCGGACGAGGAGCTCGTGGCCGCCGTCGAGAAGGCCGGGTACGGCGCCACGGTGCGCCGTCCCGCCCCGCCGGCCGGGCAGGCCGGGCACGCCGGGCACGCGCACACCTCCGAGCACGGCGAGGGCCACGGCGAGGAGCACGCCGCGGACCATGACGGCGTGGACCACCACGACCACATGGCCCACGGTCCGAGTGAGGACGTGCTGAAGCCGCGCCTGATCGGCGCGGCGGTGCTGACGGTGCCGCTCGTGCTGATCTCCATGGTCCCGGCGCTGCAGTTCCCGCACTGGGGCTGGGTCGCGTTCGCCCTGGCGGCGCCGGTGGCGCTGTGGGCGGCGTGGCCGTTCCACTCGGCGGCGTTCCGCGCGGCCCGGCACGGCTCGTCCACGATGGACACCCTCGTGTCCCTGGGCGTGCTCGTCTCCTTCGTGTATTCGGCCGTGGAGCTGATCCTGGCGCCGGACATGACCGCCCACGTGGGCGGGACCATGGCGGAGATGGCCCACCACAGCCTGTACTTCGAGGCGGCCGCGGTCATCACCACGTTCCTGCTGCTGGGCCGCTGGCTCGAGGCCCGCGCCAAGCGTGAGGCCGGCGCCGCGCTGCGCGCCCTCCTGGACCTGGGCGCGGCCCAGGCCACCCTCTACGACCCCAAGACCCACGACGAGCGCACGGTGCCCGCCGAGTCCCTCGCGCCGGGCGACGTCGTGCTGATCCGCCCCGGCGAGAAGGTGCCCACGGACGCCGAGGTGCTCGAGGGCACCTCGGCCGTGGACGCCTCCCTGCTCACGGGCGAGTCCGTGCCCGTGGAGGTCGGCCCCGGGGACGCCCTCACCGGGGCCACCCTGAACACCTCCGGCCGGCTGGTCGCCCGCGCCACCCGGGTGGGCGCGGACACCACGCTCGCCCAGATGGGCCGCCTCGTGGCGGACGCGCAGACCGGCAAGGCGCGCGTCGCCCGCCTGGCGGACCGGATCTCCGCGGTGTTCGTGCCGGTGGTCCTGGGGCTGGCCGTGCTGACGTTCCTCGGCTGGCTGCTGCTCTCCGGGGACATGGCGGCGGCGCTGCGCGCCGGCGTGGCCGTGCTGGTCATCGCGTGCCCGTGCGCCCTCGGCCTGGCGACGCCGGTCGGCCTGCTGGCCGGCACCGGCCGCGCCTCGCAGCTGGGCATCCTCATCCGCGGCCCCGAGGTGCTCGAGGACTCGCGCACCGTGGACACGATCGTGCTGGACAAGACCGGCACCGTGACCGAAGGCCGCATGGCGCTGGCGGACGTCCTCGTCCTCGACCCCGCTTTCGTGGCCGAAACGGACGCTCCCCGGAGCGCTTTCGTGGCCGAAACGGGCGCCTCCGGGAGCGCTTTCGTTGCCGACACGGCGCCGGACCGGGCCGCCGACGTCCTGCTGACCCTGGCGGCCGCCGTCGAGCGCGGGTCCGAGCACCCGATCGCCCGCGCGATCGTGACCGGCGCCGAGGAGCGCGGCCTGACCGTGCCCGACGTGGCGGACTTCGCCTCCACGGCCGGCGGCGGCGTGTCCGGGCTGGTCGCCCTCCCCCACGACGACGGCGCCCTCGCCTCCGGCGCGCACGGCGCCGCCGACCCGGCCCCGGTCCGCGTGGCCGTCGGCCGCGGCTCCGTCCTCGAGACCGCCCTCGACGGCGGCATCCCCGCCGAGCACCGGGCCGCGTTCGAGGCCGCGGAGCAGGCTGGCGCCACGGCCGTGTGGGTCGCGGTCGGCGGCCGCGTGGCGGGCGTCCTGTCCGTCCGGGACACCGTGAAGGACACCTCCGCCGACGCGATCGCCCGGCTCAAGGAGCTCGGCCTGCGCCCGCTGCTGGTGACCGGCGACAACGCCGCCGTCGCCACCGACGTGGCGGACGCCGTCGGGATCCCGGCCGCGGACGTGGTGGCCGGCGTGCGCCCCGAGGACAAGGTGGACGTGGTGACGCGCCTGCAGTCCGAGGGCGCCGTGGTGGCCATGGTGGGCGACGGCGTCAACGACGCCCCGGCGCTCGCCGCGGCGGACATGGGCATCGCCATGGGCTCGGGGACGGACGTGGCCCGCGAGGCCGCGCAGATCACCGTGATGGGCGATGACCTGCACCAGGTGGTCCAGGCGCTCGACCTGAGCCGCCGCACCCTGGGGATCATCCGGATGAACCTGTTCTGGGCGTTCCTCTACAACGTGCTCGGCATCCCGGTCGCGGCCCTGGGCCTGCTCAACCCGATGATCGCCGGCGGCGCGATGGCGGCCTCGAGCGTGCTCGTGGTGCTGAACTCGCTGCGGCTCACCCGCTACGCGCGCTGAGCCGGGGCGGGGCTGAGCGCCGGCCGGGTCCACCCCGGCCCGGCCGGCCGGTCAGGGCAGGCATTCGCGGGAGTACTCGAGCCACTGCTCGAGCTCGCCGGACTCCTCCCAGAGCTGGTAGAGCTCGGAGCAGGAGGGCTCGCGGATGACCACGCCGATCAGCTCGCGCAGGGTCTCGATGTCCTCGTCCGAGAACTGGTCGATGAAGGCGGTCAGGTCCACCTCGTCCGTCTCCGCGTGCTCGAGCAGGGCCTCGAGGTCGGCGTGGTCCTCGTTCCGGGCGATCCGCACGAGCGCCCCGAGGGCGAGGAGTGCCGCGCCCTGACTCGCGGTCAGGTAGCCCTCGTCCTCGTCGCGACGGAAGTTCCTGCGGAACTCGTCCAGGTCGAAGGTGCCGTCGAGGACCTCGTCCACGATGTCCAACGCCGTGTCGTTCTGGAAGACGTTTCTGCCCCATGCGCCCATGACCTGACCCTAGGCCCGGGGCGGGCCCCCGGCAAGAGTCCTGTGGTGTCCCCGCCGAGGGGTGCCGTCGCCTCCGCTTCCGGTGTCCGCGGCAGTTCTTAGACTGGGCGGCATGAGCACCGAGCCGACCTCCTCTCCCGCCACCCCCGAGACCGAGCCCGCCGCGCCGTCGTCGTCCGGGCTGCCGCAGTCCGCCCCGCAGGCGGCGTGGCCCGAGCGCGTGGAGACCGGCGAGCACCAGGTGTCCTACCGGGTCACCGTGGCCGCGCCGGCGCACGAGCTGTGGGCGATGCTCGCGGACCCGCACCGCCATCACGAGGCGGACGGGTCCGGGACCGTGCGCCCGAAGGTGAGCGGGCCGCACCGGCTGGCCGTGGGCGACCGGTTCCGCATGGCCATGCGGAAGTACGGGGTGCCGTACACGATGCCGCTGACCGCCACCGCCGTGGACGAGGACGAGCTCGTGGAGTGGACCCACCCGGGCGGGCACCGGTGGCGCTGGGCGTTCCGGGACAACGGGGACGGCACCACCGAGGTCACCGAGACCTTCGACTACTCGTGGGCCCGGCCGGCCGTGCGCCGCGCGTACGAGCTGCTGCGGGTGCCGGCGGACAACGAGCGGGGCATCCAGTCGAGCCTCACGCGGCTGGCCGGCCGTCACCTCTGAACCGACCGCGTCTCCGCACTTTCGTTCGAGAAACGGCGGCGTGTCGAGCACTTTCGTTCGGGAAACGGTCAGCCCTCGCGCCGTTTCCCGAACGAAAGCGCGCTGGGGACCGCCGTTTCCCGAACGAAAGCGGGGGGTGCGGGGGTCAGACGGTGGACCAGTGGGTCGCGGCCGGCAGCTGCACCAGGTGCGGGGTGACGAGCGCCCGCCACGCGAGGAACGAGTCGGACTCGCGGAAGCCCACGGTGTGGTCCTCGAGCGTGCGCCAGCCGATCAGCAGCCGGTAGTGCGCCGGGTCCTCCACCTGCCGGGACAGTGCGAAGGACGTCGCGCCCCCGTCCCGGAACAGCGGCTCGGCCTCGGCGACGGCGGCCTCGAACGCCGCCTCCGCTCCCGCGGCCACGTGCAGCTCCACCGACTCGACGACCGGCCCGGCCGTCGTCGCGTCCTGCCCGGCGCTCATGCGTGCACCCGCGGGCTCGTGGAGTGGCCGGTGAACCAGGCGACGAGCTGGCCGTCCGCCTCGATGCCGACCTCGATCATGCGGTCGCGGCCGAACTCCACCGACTGGCGGGCGGTCGCCACGAGGTGCGCGCCGAGCTTGGCGGGCGCCACGTAGGTGATCTCGGCGCGCCGGGTGACGGGGGCGGCGCCGAAGGTCGCCACGCAGTACGCCAGCGCCGAATCCGCGAGGTGGAACAGGAAGCCGCCGTGGCAGATCTCGTGGGAGTTCACCATGTCCGCGGTGACGTCGCGGTGCAGCACCACGCGGCCCTCGGCCACCTCGCCGAGGGTGACGTCGTGCTCGCGCACCGCGGGGTCGTTCGCGTAGATCTCCTCGAGGCGGGCGAGGATCTCGTCCCGGCTCTGGCCGGACGAGCTCTGGGGGGTGTCAGTCATGGGCCCATTGTGTCGCAGGTCGCGCCGCCCCGTGCCTAGGGTGGCGGCGTGACGCAGACCACCTCCACCCTCGTGCGCCTCCGCGCCCGCGACGGCTTCGTGCTCGCGGCCCGCCACTTCGCCCCCACGACGACGCCCCCGGCCCGGCCCGCCGGCGCGGTGGTGATCGCCCCGGCGACCGGGGTGAAGGCCACGTACTACCGGCGCTACGCCGAGTTCCTCGCCGGCCACGGGTTCCACGCGGTCACGTTCGACTACCGGGGCGTCGGGGAGTCCCGCGCGCCGTTCGCCGTGGCCCGGCGGGCGCGGTGGGCGGACTGGGGCGCCCTCGACGCGGACGCTGTGCTCGGCTGGGCCCGGACGCACCTGCCCGGCCCCCTCCTGACGGTGGGTCACAGCTACGGCGGGTTCGGCATCGGGCTCGCGGACGAGGCGCGGCATGTGGCCCGGCACGTGGCCGTGGGCGGGCAGCACGCCTACTGGCGGGACTACCGGGCGCGGCCGGGGAGGGCGCGGATGTGGGCGCGCTGGCACGCGGCGATGCCGATGGTCACGCTGGCCCGCGGTCACTTCCCGGGGCGGCGGCTCGGCTGGCTCGAGGACCTGCCGCGCGGGGTCGCCCTGGACTGGGCGCGCAGCCGCCGCGACTTCACCGCGAGCGCCCGCACCGTCGCCGGCCGGGACGAGCTGCGCCGTCGTCTGGCCGCGTTCACGGCGGACGCGCTGATCGTGGCGCCCGTCGACGACGACTTCGGCACCGATGCCGCCCTCGACCGCGCGGACGCCTACTCGCCGGGTCGGCGGACGGTGCGCTGGCGGGTGCGGCCGGAGGAGCTCGGTGTCGCGGAGATCGGGCACTTCGGACTGTTCCACGCGCGGTTCGCGTCGACCTTCTGGCCGGCCACGGTGGAGTGGCTGCGCGACGGCGTCGCCCCGGCCGGGGCCCGCTGAGGCTCGCGCACCGGAATCGCCGCGGCCCGCCCCGTCCCCGCGACGACGACGGCGGCCGCCCCGACCCGGATCTCCGGGCGGGACGACCGCCGTCGCACTGGTGCGCGTGATGTATCGATACTACCCCGCGCCCAGCGGATGCCCAGGCGACACGTCAGTCCTGCATCGCGTAGTCGATGACGACGCGGCCCTCGATCTTGCCGTGGCGCATCTCGTCGAACACGTCGTTGATCTCGGTGAGCGGACGGGTGTGGAACGTCGGGTGGATCTTCCCGGCCGCATAGAACTCGAGCGCCTCGACCATGTCCTGACGGGTGCCCACGATCGAGCCGCGGATGGTCAGGCCCTTGAGGACGATGTCGAAGATCGGCGCGGGGAAGTCGCCCGGGGGCAGGCCGTTGAACACGATGGTGCCGCCGCGGCGGGTCATCGCGATGGCCTGGCCGAACGCCTGCGGGTGCACGGCCGTGACGAGCACGCCGTGGGCGCCGCCGATCTTCTCCTGGATCTCCACGGAGGGGTCCGCGACGTTCGCGTTCACGGTCAGCTCCGCGCCGTGCCGGGAGGCGAGCGCCAGCTTGTCGTCCGCGACGTCCACGGCCACCACGCGCATGCCCATCGCCACGGCGTACTGCACCGCGATGTGCCCCAGGCCGCCGATGCCGGAGATCACGACCCACTGCCCGGGCCGCACCTCGGTCTGCTTCAGCCCCTTGTACACCGTGACGCCGGCGCACAGGATCGGGCCGACCTCCATCGGGTCCGCGCCCTCGGGGATCACGGGCGCGTAGCGGGCGTCCACGAGCATGTACTCGCCGAAGGACCCGTTCATGGAGTAGCCGCCATTGATCTGCTCCTCGCACAGGGTCTCCCACCCGGTGCGGCAGTACTGGCAGTGGCCGCACGCGCCCCACAGCCACGCGTTGCCGACCATGTCCCCGACCTTGAGGTTCTCGACGTCGGGTCCGACCTCCTCGACGACGCCCACGCCCTCGTGGCCCGGGATGAACGGCGGGGTCGGCTTCACCGGCCAGTCGCCCTCCATCGCGTGCAGGTCCGTGTGACAGACGCCCGAGGAGATGAGCTTCACGAGCGCTTGGTGCTGGCCGGGCGTCGGGCGCTCGACCTCCGTGACGTCGGCCTCTTTGCCGAACTGGGTGACGACGGCTGCCTTCATCGTGGTCATGGGGGATCACCTTTCGTGGAGTGGGGAGGGGGGTCGTGCGGTGCCGGCGTCGGCTCAGAAGAACCCGAGCTTGTCCTCGGAGTAGGAGACGAGCAGGTTCTTGGTCTGCTGGTAGTGGTCGAGCATCATCAGGTGGTTCTCTCGGCCGATGCCGGAGGACTTGTACCCGCCGAACGCGGCGTGGGCCGGGTAGGCGTGGTAGTTGTTCACCCACACGCGGCCGGCCTGGATCGCCCGGCCCGCGCGGTAGGCGGTGTTGCCGTTCCGGGACCACACGCCGGCGCCGAGCCCGTAGAGCGTGTCGTTGGCGATCCGCATGGCGTCGTCGAAGTCGGTGAACGTGGTGGTCGAGACCACCGGCCCGAAGATCTCCTCCTGGAAGATGCGCATCGAGTTGTCCCCGCGGAAGATCGTGGGCTGCACGTAGTAGCCGCCGGCCAGCTCGCCCTCCATCTCGGCGCGGGCGCCGCCGATCAGCACCTCGGCGCCCTCCTGACGGCCGATGTCCAGGTAGGACGTGATCTTCTCGAGCTGGTCGTTGGAGGCCTGGGCGCCCATCATCACGTCCGTGTCGAGGGGGTTGCCGGTGACGATGCGCGAGGTCCGCTCCACGACGGCGTCGAGGAACTTCTCCGCGATCGACTCCTGCACGAGCGCACGCGACGGGCACGTGCAGATCTCGCCCTGGTTCAGCGCGAACAGGGTGAAGCCCTCCTGCGCCTTGTCCCAGTAGGCGTCGTCGTTCGCCATGACGTCCTCGAAGAAGACGTTGGGCGACTTGCCGCCCAGCTCCAGGGTCACCGGGATGATGTTCTCCGAGGCGTACTGCATGATCAGCCGGCCCGTCGTCGTCTCGCCCGTGAACGCGATCTTGCGGATGCGCGGCGACTGCGCGAGCGGCTTGCCGGCCTCGAGGCCGAAGCCGTTGACCACGTTGACGACGCCGGCCGGCAGCAGGTCCGCGATCAGCTCGATGAACACCATGATCGAGGCCGGGGTCTGCTCGGCGGGCTTGATCACGACGGCGTTGCCCGCGGCCAGCGCGGGCGCCAGCTTCCACACCCCCATCAGCAGCGGGAAGTTCCACGGGATGATCTGGCCGACCACGCCGAGCGGCTCGTGGAAGTGGTACGCGACGGTGTCCTCGTCCACCTGGGACAGGCCGCCCTCCTGCGCGCGGATCGCGCCGGCGAAGTACCGGAAGTGGTCGATGGCCAGCGGGAGGTCCGCGTTGAGGGTCTCCCGGATGGCCTTGCCGTTGTCCCAGGTCTCCGCGACCGCCAGCATCTCGAGGTTCTCCTCCATGCGGTCCGCGATGCGGTGCAGCACGAGCGCCCGCTCGGCCGCCGAGGTGGCGCCCCAGGCCGGGGCGGCCTTCCAGGCGGCGTCGAGGGCGACGTCGATGTCCTCGGCCGTGCCGCGGGCGACCTCGCAGAACACCTTGCCCGTCACGGGCGTGACGTTCTCGAAGTACTGGCCCTTGACCGGGGGCGTCCACTCTCCGCCGATGAAGTGCTCGTAGCGGGGCTTGAACTCGACCTTGGCTCCCTCAGTCCCGGGGAATGCGTAGACGGTCATGGTGCTGGCTCCTTTGCCTGCGGTTGCCTCGGCGCCGGGCGGCGCCCTGCCGTGGATGTGACGCTAGTCACAAGGAGGTTGCACGAAGGTTGCAGCCGAGTGCCGGTGAGGGGCGGGCCGGGTCAGGTCAGGTCCCGCTCGATCCGCTCGAGGGTGGCCACGGCGAGCGCGCGCCGCGGCGAGTCCGCCGGCAGCAGACGCAGGGCGGCGCCCCAGAGCTCGACGTCGTCGCGGGCCTCGGGGCGGCCCAGGTAGGCCCAGAGCTGTTCGACATCCGCGTCCTGGGCGACGGCCTCGCGCAGCGCCTCCCCCAGCTCCGCGCGGATCGAGGCGACGCCGGGGGACGCCGACCGCGGCAGCACCGGCCCGGCCGCCGCGTGCAGCGCACGGTCCAGATCCCCGGCGCGCAGCGCCTCCCGCGCGCACAGCAGGTCCGCGTGCACCGCCCCCACGAGCCGGTACGGCCGGGACAGCAGCTCCACCCGCGCCCCCACGTCCCGCAGCGCCCGGCGGAGCCGATGCACCTCGGCGCGCAGCGAGATGGCGCGGGCGGGGGCGTCGCCCGGCGCGGACCGGGGCCCGACCGTCTCCTCCGGATACAGCGCGACCTCGAGCTCGGCGCCGGTCAGGCCCGGGCCGTGCCACGCGAGGAGGGTGAGGATCTCGGCGTGCCGGCCGGTGAGCTCGACCCCGTCCAGGGTGGGCGGCAGGTGGCCGGTCACGCGCAGCAGGCCCGCGGCGGCGTCGTGACGGTGCGGCGCAGCGGCGGGGCTCGGCCCCGGCGAGACGGACGGCGGGGCCGAGGGGCCCGGCGTCGGGACGGTGCCGCGGGAACGGCCCCGGGACGGGGCGGGCAGGTCCCGCCAGGCGGCGTGCACAGCGTCCACGGTGGTCTGGAGCAGCGGCAGGGCGAGGTGGCTGACGGCGTCCTCGCCGCCCGTGAGGTCCAGGACCCCGACGAGCCGCCCGGTGGCCGGGTCCGTGAGCGGGACGGCCGAACAGCTCCACGGGTGCACGCGCGGGCTCAGGTGCTCGCCGCGGCTGACCTGCGTGGGGGCGCCGGTCGCGAGGACGATGCCGGGGGCGGAGGTGCCCATCGACGCCTCGGACCAGTCGGCGCCGGCCACGAAGCCCAAGGCCTCGGCGTGGCGCACCGCGGTCCGGTCGCCCTCGACCCACAGCAGGTGGCCGCGCGCGTTGCCGATCGCGGCGAGCATCCCGGCCTCGGCCGCGGGCTGGATGAGCATGCGGCGGACCACCGGCAGGGCCACCGCGAGGCGCTGCTCGCGGCGGGCGGCGGCGAGGTCGTCGTCGGAGAGGGTGGCCGGGTCGGTCTGGCCGGGCACCGCGGGCGCGGTCGCGGACGCCCCCGCGTCGAGGGCCGACCCCGCGGGGGTGAGGACGCCGAGGGAGCGCAGCCAGGACTCGCGGACCTCCCGGCGCAGCCCCTGGAGGGCGGCGCGCAGGCCCTGGTCCGCGCCGGTCGGAGCGGTGGGCGACGACGGTGCGAGCGACAGGCGGACCGCGGCAAGGGACTCGTGGGCCCGGTCCACGGCACGCCGGTAGGCGCCGGTGGCGAGGGTCGAGCTCATCCCGAGCCGGCCATCAACCGCGAGCGGATCAGGAACCGCTTGCCCTCGGGCGCCTCGACGGAGAAGCCGGAGCCGCGCCCGTCCACCACGTCCAGGGTGAGGTGGGTGTGCTTCCAGTACTCGAACTGGGCGGCGGACATCCAGAACGGGATCTCCACGGCGGCCTGGTCCCCCTCGGCCGGCACCACGAAGGTGCCCAGCCGGACGTCGGCGGCGCCGGTCGTGAAGTCGCCGGCGGGATAGCACATGGGCGCGGAGCCGTCGCAGCAGCCGCCGGACTGGTGGAACATGAGCGGGCCATGGATCGGGAGGAGTCGGCGGATCAGCGCGAGCGCCGCGGGCGTCATGGCGACGCGGGACACGGTCTCGCCCGGCAGCTCGGGGCGAGCCTCGAGCGCGGGCGCGTGCTCCGCCGACGAGGACGACACGGTCATCGCGACCTCCTGGGGATGGGCGATCGTCGGTCCCCACACCCTAGCCTCGAACGTGATCCACGTCACCCCAGCTGGCGTCGGGGGAGGCCTGGCGGGCGCACCGTGAGCTGTGCCGTGGGCTGGGTCGCGCGCTGGGCTACGTACGTCGCCGCGAGCCAGACGTTTCGGCTGCAATCAGGGACTGGTCACGACCGAAATGTCTGGCTCACGGCGCGGGGGTGGGGAGGGGAGGAGGGCTGGGGCGGCGGGCGGCTCACGCGGCCACGCCCGGCGTCCACCCTCGTACACTCGGCGCATGCTCCCGGACCCCAGCCCCACCGTCACCGTGGACGGCCTCCTGTTGCGCCCACTGCGCGCCGCGGACGAGATCGCGGCGCGCGAAGCGGACGCCGAGCTGCATCGGGAGGGGTTCGACTTCCTGATGGCCGGCACCCGCTCCTTCCCCGCGATCCGCCGCGCGTTCGCCGCCGAGGCGCGCGGCGACGTCGAACCCGGCCGGGTGCCCGCGTCCTTCTACGTGGGCGTGGACGAGAACGGCGAGCTGGTGGGCCGGGTGTCCGTGCGGTGGGAGCTGAACGAGGCGCTGCGGCACGTCAACGGGCACGTGGGCTACGCGGTGCGCCCCGCGTTCCGGCGGCGGGGGCACGCCGTCCGCCTGCTGCGCGGCGCGCTGACGCTGCTGGCCGCGCACGGGGTGTCCACCGCCCTGCTCACGTGCGACGAGACGAACACGGCCTCCGTGGCCACGATCCGTGCGTGCGGGGGCGTGCTGCGGGACCGGGTCGAGGCGGGCCTCGACGGTGCGCCCTTCCCGGTGCCCAAGCTGCGCTTCGACGTCCCCACGACGGCGGCCTGACCGGAGGGGCGGCGCGGACCGCGCCGCGCCGCCGGCCTCAGTAGGCCTTGACGCGCTGCTCCACGATCAGGTGGATGAGCGCGAACCGGCCCTCCTCCTGGACGGCCTTGAGCGCCGCGTCCACGGCCGCCGGCACGTCCGCGTCCTGCTCCACGCGCACCCCGAAGCCGCCGAACGCCTCGGCCATGGCGGCGAAGTCGGGGTTCTTCAGCTGGGTGCCGGAGACGCGCTCGGGGTACTCGCGCTCCTGATGGGTGCGGATGGTGCCGTACTCCTGGTTGTCCATGACGATCACGAGGGGCGTGGCGCCGTACTGCGCGGCGGTCGCCAGCTCCTGGCCGTTCATGAGGAACTCGCCGTCGCCGGCGATGGTCACCACGGTGCGGTCCGGGAAGTTCAGCGACGCGGCCACGGCGCCCGGCACCGAGTAGCCCATGGAGCCGTTGCGGGCCGAGATCATGGCGCGGTAGCCCTCGGTGGGGAAGTAGCGGTGGGCCCAGTTGGTGTGCTCGCCGGCGCCGAGGGAGATCATCGAGTCCTTCGGCAGCTTCGGCATGAGGGTGGCCATGAGGGTGGCCATCTTCGCCTGGCCGTCACCCGGTTCGGCGGCGGGCAGCGCCGCGAACTCCTCCTGCTGGCCGCGCAGGCGGGAGGTCCACGCCTCCCACTCCGGCTTCACGGCGAGGTCCATGCGGACCAGGTCGCGCACGAACACGTCCGGCTTCGCCACGATCTGGTGGGAGACGGGGCCGGAGCGGCCGCGCAGGGACGGGTCGATGGTGACCAGGAAGTTCTTCTTGTCCCAGTTCTGGCGGATGGTGAAGCCGTCGGTGACGACGTCGCCCGGCACGGTCCCGACGAACACGATCAGGTCCGTCTCCTCCAGCAGGTGCTGCGTGAAGTCGGGGCGGCCGTAGCCGATGGGCCCCACGTAGGACGGGGAGGAGAACGGCACGGTGCCCTCGCAGCGCCACTCGGCCGCGGCGGGGATCTTGTGGTCCTCGAGCCAGGAGGTCAGCGCCTCGGCGCCGGCGTCGGTCCAGTCGTTGCCGCCGGTGATGAACAGGGGCTTCTGGGACTCCTTGAGCGCGGCGTGCAGGGACTTCCAGTCCTCCACGGTCATGCCGCCGGGGGCCACGGGGATCTGTGGGTGCAGGTGCGCGTCCACCTCCACGCGGATGATGTCCTCCGGCAGGCCGACGACGACGGGGCCCGGGCGGCCGGACGCGGCGGCGAACATGGCCTCGGCCACGATCTCGGAGGCGCGCTCCGGGTGGTCCAGGACCATCACGCGCTTGGCGCCGGAGTCGAACCACGCGTGCGGGTCGAACTCCTGGAAGGCCTCGCGGTCGCGGTGCTCGAACGGGATCAGGCCAACGAACAGGACCATCGCGGTGGAGTCCTGCCACGCGGTGTGCAGGCCCACGTGGGCGTTCGCGGCGCCGGGGCCGCGGGTCACCATCGCGATGCCGGGGACCTCGTTCATCTTGCCGTCGGCCTCGGCCATGTAGGTGGCGCCGCCCTCGTGGCGGCAGACGACGTTCTCGATCTGCGCGGAGTCGTGCAGCCCGTCCAGGACGTCCAGGTAGGACTCACCGGGCACCGAGTACACGCGCCGCACACCGTGGGACTCGAGCGTCTTGACGATGAGGTGGCCTGCCGAGAGGCGGCCCGGCGCCTCGGAGTTCTGCGACATGGGGGACTCCTGGTTGTGGGTGTGGGAGCGCACCGGCGCCCCTTCTGGCTGCATCCCGCCGACAACGGGGTGGTCGCCCGGGATTCCCGGTCAGGCTAGCCGACGTGAGCGACGCCACAGCAGACTGTCTCAGTCAGTGACTGCGGTTCGGTCGGAGCATGCCTCACTCCATGCGCTCGCGCACCGAGAGGTTCCGCAGGGCCAGCCACAGGGCACCGACGAAGGCGAGGACCGTGCCGCCGGCCATGATGCCCACCAGCGTCCAGGGGACGTGGAGGTCCAGGGGAACCCCTTGCAGCGCCGTCACCGTCAGCACGCCCAGCGCGCTGCCGACGGCGGACAGCACCGCCGCACCACACGTGACGGCGGGCGGGATCGGCATCGTGTCCGGCGGCTTCGGCAGGTCCATCCAGTCCGGATTGAAGTGGAGCTCCTGGGGCAGCCGCGCGGCCACCGCCTGCTGCTCAGGAGTCAGGCGTGGGAACACATGCGCGACCTCACGCGACACCGGGGCCGGCAGCCTCGCCGCGGTCGAGGCGAGGATCACGGCGCCGCCCTGTGCCAGCGAACCCTGCGCTCCCTCGACGACGATGACCGGGAATGTGGCCAGCCTCGCAGAGACCCTCGTCGGATCCGCCGCGTTCGGGTCCACCACGGAGAGCTCGCCCTCGGGCGCTTGAAGCGCGCGGAGTGCACCCCCCTGCCGCAGCCCCTCCTCGGCCTGGGGGTCGAGCTTCTGCAACCCCGGGACGTCGGCCGCTTGGCTCGGTGTCTCCACGACGACGACGGGCCCGTCCTGGGCGGAGGTCGGTGCCTCCACCTGGCGGTAGCCGAAGTCTTCCGGAGCGTCGATCTCTCGCCGGGCCTCCTGGACGAGCCTGGTGGACACGCCGGCGTCGTCGATGTTGAGCATGGCCAGCTGGGCCTGGTCTGCGGGCACCGCAGACACGAGGGATGCAGTGAATGTCTGCACACCGCTGGTCACCAGTGTGACAGTTCCCGTGGTGAGGACGGCCTGCAGCCCGAACAGCAGCAGGGCCAGCCAGGTGCCTCCCGCCGAGGTGATCAACCGCGACCGCAGCAGGCCCGTGGGAGTGGCCCCGACCCCGTGGCGGGACCTGGTCGGGAGCCTCCAGCCCGGCGACGACGTTCAGCAGGGACGTCTTGCCGGAGCCGGAGGCCCCCATGACCGCCACGAGCTCACCGTGCCGGAAGGGGACCGTGACCCCCTCCAACGCCGTCACCACCTCGGGGCCGCTGATGAAGCGCAGGCTGACACCACGGGCGTCGATGGCAGGGGTGGGCACGGCGGTCCTTCTGTCAGAGTTCGAGGCGGGGATGGGCTCGACGCCGGATCAGCAGCCGCCGGTGGTGCGCCAGGACGAGGCCTGGTCGTTGAACCAGCCGCCGACGTCGTAGTTGTCGGTGTACGAGTTCATGGCGTAGCACGAGCCGCCGTCATAGGCGTCTTTGACGAGGCGCACCTTGCCGGACGGACACTCGGAGAGCGCAGCGGATGCAGGTGCGGCACCCGCGCCGAGGGCACCGGCGATGAGGTCACCGGCGAAGATCCTCTTCGACATGGACATGGCTCTCCCCCGGGAGAAGGGCGCCGATCGGCGCGAGGGTGGGTGATGACCCGATCGGAGGTGTCCGCTCGCGGCCACCATGATCGTGCGGGGGCGTGCCACGTGAACGGGTACGCATGAAGTCAGTACTCTTGTCCATCTGACCTCATACCCAGGTCTGAGGCAGGGCCGCCCCGTACCCTGGGGCCATGCTCTCCCCCCACACCCTCGCCCGCCTGGCCTCGATCTCCGCGTTCCTCAACACCGCGCCGGGTGTGCGCGGCGGCCAGGAGGCGGAGGAGCGGCTCACCGCCGGCACGCAGCTGCCGGCGCTGGTCCCCGAGTTGCAGGAGGGCGAGTCCCGGCTGCGCGTGGCCGCCGCGGCCCGCACCCGCGCCCACGAGCTGCGCGCCCGCCTGACCGAGCTGTGGGCCGCCGCGGACGCCGAGGACGTGCCCGCCGCCGTCGCCGCGGTGAACGAGCTGCTCGCGGAGACCGGCCCCCTGCGCCTCGAGGTGTCCGACGGATCCGCCGACCTCGCCCCCGCCCAGGTGCCCGCCGACGCCGTGGAGCGCCTCACCGCCATGGCGGCCCTGGCCCTGACCGAGGCCGCCCTCGAGGGCGAGCTCACCCGCCTGCGGGTCTGCGCCGGCGAGGACTGCGAGAACACGCTCGTCGACGCCAGCCGCAACCGCTCCAAGCGCTTCTGCGACGCCGCCAACTGCGCCAACCGCATCCACGTGCGCAGCTACCGCGCCCGCCTCGCCGAGGCGGAGGACACCCAGGCCGACGTCGAGGCCGCCGTCGCCGCACCCCTGCCGGAGGTCGCCCCGGAGGCAGATCCCCAGGACGCGACGGACCTCGAGGCGGTCGAGGCCGCGGAGGGTGTCGAGTCCGCAGTGCAGGAGCCTGTGAAGAAGGACTCCACGAAGGACAAGAAGTCCAAGTCCGAGAAGAAGGCCAGGAGGGCCACGAAGAAGAAGGCGGAGAAGGAGTCGGAGGATGCCGCCGAGGAGAAGAAGTCCAAGAAGTCCAAGAAGGACAAGAAGAAGGGCGAGCAGGACTGAGCCGGGCGCGGGCGTCTGCGGCTCCGGGCCCGCTGACACCCGCCCCCGCCGACACCTAGCCCGGCCACACGAGCCCCGCCGTCGGCCCCCTCCGGTCCGCCGGCGCCAAGCAGAAGCCCGGCTGGACCTGGCCGAGGCGAACATCGGGATCCTGCGCACCCTGCCGCCCACCCTGCAGCAGGTCGCCCCCGAGGCGCTGCTCGTGCCGGTGACCAACCCCGTGGACGTGCTCACGCTCGTCGCCCGGCGCATCACCGGGCTTTCTGCGGGGAGCTCCGCCCGGATCGGCTCCGTGCCCCTGCTGTCCCGGCCGGAGGCGGCCCAACCCGTGTTCACCCGGGAGCAGCTCGACGCGATCGCCCACCAGGTCATGCACGCCGCCTACGAGGTGATCCAGGGCAAGGGCTCCACGAACTACGCCGTGGGCGTGGCCACGACGCGCCTGCTCGAGGTCGTGCTGCGGGACCAGCACGCCATCCTGCCCGTCTCCACGGTGATGCAGGGGACGCGAGGGCTCGAGGACGTTGCGCTCTCGATGCCCTCCGTGGTGGGACCGACCGGAGTGCAGCGGGTGGTGCCCCCCGGGGCTGGACTCCTCGGAGATCGCCCGCCTGCAGGCCTCCGCCCGCGCGCTGCGCCAGGTGGCCGCGAAGTTCGGGTGCTGACGGCCCGGGGCCGGGGCGCCCCGTCGACCGGCGGCGCGGACGGGTCAGCGGCCGGCGTCGCCCTGGGCGGCGCGGCGCTCGGCGGCGGCCTTGGCCCGGCGCTCGGCGGCCCGGCGCTGGAAGGTCTCCTCGGAGGAGCGGTTCACGCCGGAGCCCCGGGAGAGGTGGTCCGGGTTCTCGCGGGAGGCCAGCTGCAGCATGGCCACCACCACCAGCGAGGTCATGAAGAACACGCCGAACGCGATCAGGCCGATGTCGATGCGCAGGGGGTTGGCGGTGCCGCCGGAGGCGGTCAGCGCGGCCACGACGCCGCCGACGAGGCCGAGCACCGCGGAGAACACCAGCGGGCCCTTCACGGTGGTGCGCAGGCCGCCGCGAGCCGGTCGGCCGGCACCGGGACGGGTGCGGTCGTCGGACGGACGGGGGGACTGAGCACTCACGGCGGGGCTCCTACGGATGGACGGCGGGGGACGCAGGCGGTGGTCGGACCGCCGGTCGGGCGGACCCAGTCTACGCCGCGCGACGCTCAGAGGCCCTTGGCGGTGCCCCGGTCGCGGCGGACCTCGTGGTGGAAGCCGAGGCCGGAGATCAGCATGAGGACGCCCACGATGATCGCCCCGCCGCCGGCGATGCCCAGCAGCGCGTGCGGGCCGAAGCCCTGCACCGCGCCGACCAGGACGCCGAGACCGGAGAGCGCGCCGACCAGGCCGGTCCACAGCTGGTCTCGGGCGGGGATGAACTCGCGGCGGAACCGCGCCCACGCCGTGAGCTCGGCGGCGCCGCCGGCCAGCAGGGCCAGGCCCACCACGATCCCCACGGCAGCCGGGGACCCCATGATCACCAGCACCACCGTGCCGAGCATCCACGCGGCGGCGGCCAGGGACAGCGGGGAGCGCATGCCCACGGGGACCGGATCGCGGCGCAGGTACTCCCAGAGGGCGGACCCGGAGAACACGAGGTACAGCGCGAAGGCCACCTTCATCCAGGTCAGCCCCGGGTTCTGCACGAACACGGTGGTCAGGCCGAAGATCAGCGCGACGCCGGCGCGGATGAGGACGGGCTTGAACACCTCGGACGAGATCTCGAGGGGGGTCTGCGGGGAAGTCACCGCCCCAGTCTACGGAGCGGCCCCGGCGGGGCTCAGCCCAGGCGCATCCAGGCGTCCCGGCGGGCGCGCAGGCCGAGGGTCGCCGCGCGCATCCCCAGGTACACCCCGGCGAACCCGAGCCACAGCAGCGCGACCTGCGCCCCGGCGTCGGCCCCACCTGCCGCGAGCCGTGCCAGCCCCCACAGCACCGGCGCGTAGACGGCCAGGTTCACGACGCCGGCCAGCGCCAGGTACCGCGCATCGCCGGCGCCGATCAGCACCCCGTCCAGCACGAACACGTACCCGGCCACCGGCTGGCTGAGCGCGAGGACCAGCAGCCCTGCGGTCGCGGCGGCGTGCACGCCAGGGTCCGGGGTGAACAGCGGGGGCAGCGCCCACGCGGCGGTGGCCAGGCCCGCCCCTGTGACGACACCGAAGCCCAGCCCCCAGCGCACCATGAGGTCCGTCAGGCGCCGGGCCGTGCGCGGGCGGGACGCGCCGAGCTCCGCGCCGATGAGCGCCTGCGCGGCGATGGCGAGGGCGTCGAGGGCGAACGCGAGCGTGGAGTACAGCGTGAACACCAGCTGGTGCGCGGCCAGGGTGACGTCCCCCAGGCCGGTCGCCGCGGCCACGGTGATGAGGATGGCCGCCCGCAGGCTCGCGGTGCGCAGCATCAGCCAGGAGCCGACCTGCGCGGTGGCCCGCAGCCCGTCCGCCCGAGGTCCCGGCCGGGTGCCGGCCGCCCGGAACCGTGGCGCCAGCACCGCCAGGTACACGGCGAGCATGGCCCACTGCACGGCCGCGGTGCCGATCGCTGAGCCCGCCACCCCCAGCCCGGCCCCGTAGACGAGCGCCCAGTTCAGCCCGATGTTCACCGCGAACCCGCCACCGGCCACCACCAGCGGCGTCACCGTGTCCTGCAGGCCGCGCAGCACGCCGGTGGCGGCGAGCACGGCCAGCAGCGCGGGCAGCCCCGGCATGGACCAGCGCAGGTACTCCGTGGCGTGGGAATGAACCTCCCCCGCGGCGCCGAGCGCACCGGTCAGCCACGGGGCGGCCAGCCAACCGGCCGCGCCCAGCACGAAGCCCAGCATCAGCCCCAGCCACATGCCGTCCCGGCCGCGGTCCAGGGCGCCGGCCGGGTTCCCGGCGCCCACCATGCGCGCCACCGCGGGCGTGGTGGCGTAGGCCAGGAACACCAGCAGCCCGGTCACGGTGTGCAGCACCGTGGTCCCCACGCCGACGCCGGCCAGCTGGGCCGTGCCGAGGTGCCCGACGATCGCCGTGTCCGCCAGCAGGAACAGCGGCTCGGCGATCAGCGCCCCGAACGCGGGCACCGCCAGGCCGAGGACCTGCCGGGCCAGGGCGCGGCGGTCCTCCGGGGCCGGGGCGGCGTCGTCGTG
>NZ_JAKRNH010000033.1:0-22332 GCF_022346985.1 Micrococcus sp. ACRRV | reverse complement strand
CCCTTGTACGAGACGTGGGGGGGGGGGGGGGGGGGGCCCGGGCCGGGGGGGGGGGGCCAGGCGGGGGCCCGGACCCGACTGGCAGCGCGCGCACGACCAGGCCATCGTGTTCGGGATCCTCGCCGTCACCACCGGCATGCTCGGTCTGGTGTTCGGCCCGCTGGCCCTCAACCAGGCCAACCGGGCCCGTGCGATCGGACCGGACGTCGGCGTCGCGCGCGTGCTCGCCTGGATCGGGATCGGCCTGGCGGCGCTCTCCCTTCTCTTCCTGCTGGGGTATTTCCTCTTCTTCGGCGTGATGATGGCGGAGATGCTCCGGCAGCTCTCTCAGCTCTCCTCCGGCGGGACGTTCGCCGCGCTCGGGGCGGTGTGACCGCCGGGGGCGGTTGACGTCCCCCCGCGGTGGACGTGCACGATTTCTGTTTCCCCTCCGACCCGCCGGGTAGATTGACGGCCGAGACACCAGTTTCACGTCGACGACGGCCGCGGTCGGACGCGGTCAGAAAAGGAGAGACGATCCGCATGTCGAAGATCATCTACACGCTCACCGACGAGGCCCCCATGCTCGCCACGGCCTCCTTGCTGCCGATCGTGCGCGCCTACGCGGGCACCGCCGGCGTGGAGCTGGAGACCCGCGACATCTCCCTGGCCGGCCGCATCCTGGCCGCCTTCAACGACCTGCTCCCCGAGGAGCAGCGCGTCAACGACGCCCTCGCCGAGCTCGGCGAGCTCGTGAAGACCCCCGAGGCCAACGTCATCAAGCTGCCGAACATCTCCGCGTCCGTGCCGCAGCTGCGCGCCGCGATCAAGGAGCTTCAGGCGGACGGCTACGCGCTGCCGGAGTACGTGGACGACCCGCAGACCGACAAGGAGAAGGACGCCCGCAAGCGCTACGACTCCGTCAAGGGCTCCGCCGTGAACCCGGTGCTGCGCGAGGGCAACTCGGACCGCCGCGCCCCGAAGGCCGTGAAGAACTACGCCAAGAAGTTCCCCCACTCCATGGGCGCGTGGACCGCGGACTCCAAGACCGCCGTCGCCACCATGGGCCAGGACGACTTCCGCTCCAACGAGAAGTCCGTGACCATGCCGAAGGACGACGTCCTCTCGATCGAGTTCACCGGCCAGGACGGCACCACGAAGATCCTCAAGGAGGGCCTGAAGGTCCTCGAGGGCGAGGTCGTGGACGGCACGTTCATGTCCGCCAAGGCCCTCGACGCGTTCCTCGCCGAGCAGGTGACGCGCGCCAAGGAGGAGGGCGTCCTCTTCTCCGCCCACCTGAAGGCCACCATGATGAAGGTCTCCGACCCGGTGATCTTCGGCCATGTGGTGAAGGCGTACTTCGCCGACCTCTTCGCCCAGTACGGCGAGCAGCTCGCCGCCGCGGGCCTGGACCCGAACAACGGCCTGGCCGCCATCGAGGCCGGTCTGGACAAGCTCGACGCCGAGACCGCCGAGGGCGTGCGCAAGGCCATCGCCGACGCGTACCAGAACGGCCCGGACGTGGCCATGGTGAACTCGGACAAGGGCATCACCAACCTGCACGTGCCCTCCGATGTGATCGTGGACGCGTCCATGCCCGCCATGATCCGCACCTCCGGCCACATGTGGGACAAGGACGGCGCCGAGCGCGACACCCTCGCCGTCATCCCCGACTCCTCCTACGCCGGCATCTACCAGGTGGTCATCGACGACTGCAAGGCCAACGGCGCCTACGACCCCACCACCATGGGCACCGTGCCGAACGTGGGCCTGATGGCCCAGAAGGCCGAGGAGTACGGCTCGCACGACAAGACCTTCGTCATGGAGGCGGACGGCACCGTCGAGGTGAAGGACTCCGCCGGTGAGGTCCTGTTCTCCCACGAGGTCGAGGCCGAGGACATCTGGCGCGCCTGCCAGACCAAGGACGTCCCGGTGCAGGACTGGGTGAAGCTGGCCGTGACCCGCGCCCGCGCCTCCCAGACCCCCGCCGTGTTCTGGCTGGACGAGACCCGCGCCCACGACCGCGAGCTCATCAAGAAGGTCGAGCAGTACCTCCAGGGCCACGACACCGAGGGCCTCGACCTGCGGATCATGTCCCCGGTGGAGGCCACCAAGTTCACCGTGGAGCGCATGCGCCGCGGCGAGGACACCATCACCGTGACCGGCAACGTGCTCCGCGACTACAACACGGACCTGTTCCCGATCCTCGAGCTGGGCACCTCCGCCAAGATGCTCTCGATCGTCCCGCTGATCAACGGCGGCGGCCTCTTCGAGACCGGTGCCGGCGGCTCCGCCCCGAAGCACGTGCAGCAGCTGGTGGGGGAGAACCACCTGCGCTGGGACTCCCTGGGCGAGTTCCTCGCCCTGGCCGTGTCCTTCGAGCACGAGGCCGCCCACAACGGCAACCACCGCGCGCAGGTGCTGGCCGACACCCTCGACGCCGCCACCGGCATCCTGCTGATCGAGGGCAAGTCCCCCGAGCGCAAGGCCGGCCAGCTGGACAACCGCGGCTCGCACTTCTACCTGGCCCTGTACTGGGCGCAGGAGCTGGCGAAGCAGACCGCGGACGCCGAGCTGGCGGCCGCGGCGAAGCCGGTCGCCGAGGAGCTGGAGGCCCAGGAGGAGACCATCCTGGCCGAGCTCAACGGCGTGCAGGGCTCCCCGGTGGACCTGGGCGGCTACTACGCCCCGTCCATGGACAAGGTCTCCGAGGTCATGCGTCCCTCCGCCACCCTCAACGGGATCATCGCCACGCTCGGCGCGTGATCCGCGCACGGGCCTGAACGTGCCCGGGACCGACGACGGCGGCCCCGTCCGGAGTGATCCGGGCGGGGCCGCCGTCGTCGGGCAGGGAGGGGCGCCGCCGGGCCGTGCCCCGAGCCGCGGACCGTGATTACAGGTCACGTCCGTGAGCGACTGTGAGCCCTGCGACCTGCAGTCCGTCCCCGCGATGACGGACACCGCGCCGGCCCTCGACGTCGACGCGCTGGCCGCCGACCCGGTGGAGCAGTTCCACCGCTGGATCCGGCAGGTGGTGGGGTCCGGCGTCCCGGAGGCGACCACCGTCACCTTCGCCACCGTGGACGCTCGGGAGCAGCCTGACGCCCGCACCGTGCTCCGGGCCGTGCGGGTGCGCGGCGGTGTGAGGGACGCCCCGCTTCCCGAGGGCGCCCGGATGCGGACCGTCCGACCGGAGCGCGTGGAGTTCTGGCAGGGCTCGCCCGAGGATCACCGGCACGTGCGCATCGTCTACACGGCCGACGACGTCGGCGGCTTCCGGGGCGAGGTTACGCGAGGCTGAGGCCCGGCGAGGCGGGCCGTCCATCTCGCACACGAAAGCGTGGGACACGCCGTCCGTTTCGCGCACGAAAAGGGGTCAGGCGGGGGCGTGGGCCGCCTCGTGGGCCAGCAGGGCCGCCTTCGCCGCGGATCCGTACAGGTAGCTGCCCACCCCGCCGGAGGCCGGCACCACGCGGTGGCAGGGCACGACGACGGCCGCCAGGTTCGCAGCGCAGGCCCCGCCCGCGGCGCGCACGGCCTTCGGGGCCCCGGCGCGGGTGGCGAGCTCGCCGTAGGCCACCGGCGAGCCCGGGGTGATCGACCGCAGTGCCTCCCACGAGGCCTGCCGGAACGCGGTCCCGGGCTGCACCACGGCGAGGCCGTCCAGGGCGTCCACGTCCCCGGCCGCGTAGGCGGCGAGGGCGTCGGCGACGGTCTGGTCCAGGCCCTCGCGCGGCTCGACCGGGCGGGGGTCCATCTCGCGGGCGGCGGTCTCCGGGGCGAGCTCCTCGAGCCGGTCCATGAGCTCCAGCAGGAGCCGGCCGATCGCCGCGGCCGGGGGCTCGGCGCCCTCCGGGACGGCCACGCCGGAGGCGCGTACGGCGTCGTCCTCGGGGGAGTACACGGCGACGAGGGCCAGGCTCGTGCCGGGCAGCGTGGCGGCGGTCCAGCGCAGCTCCGGCAGGAACGCGGGCGGGTGGGTCATGGCTTCCTCACGGACGACGGCGGCGGGCTGACCCCTCATTCTCCCCCGACGCGCTGTGGCGTCCGCACCGTCTGCCACAGTGGAGGCATGACCGAGACCCGTGTGTTCGAGCATCGCACCCTCCTCCGCCATCCCCGCCGGACGGTCTTCGACTGGCTGGCCGCCCCCGGCGCCCTGCAGCGCATGAATCCGCCCTTCGCCTCCGAGCTGGCGGCCGGCCCGTCGGACGGGCTGCGCGAGGGCTCGCAGACGCGGCTGCGGATCGGCGCCCCGGGCTCGCTCGGCCTGTTCGCCGGCGCGGTGGACGGCGCCCTGCGCGCCGCCCTGCCGGCCGCCGTGTCCCGCCGCATCCCGGCGGCCCTCTCGCCCCGCCTGCCGTGGCGGGCGCGCCACACCGCCTATGAGGAGGGGCGGATGTTCCGGGACGAGATGGCGTCCGGGCCGCTGTCCGCCTGGCGTCACACCCACTCCGTGGAGGACGCCGCCCCCGGGGAGGCGGACACCGCCGAGGGCGAGCCGGGCGCCGTCGTGGTGGACCGCGTGGAGTACGCCCTGCCGGGCGTCGGCACCGCGGGACGGCTGCCCGTGGTCGGACGGCCCGCCGCCGACGCCGCCCACCGGGTGTTCGAGGCGGAGCTGCGCCGCCAGTTCGAGTTCCGCGGCCGCGTCATGGCTGAGGACCTCGACTTCCATGCGGGCCACCCCGGGCCGCTCGTCGGCGGGCCGGCGCGGACCGTGCTGGTCACCGGGGCCGGCGGGCTGGTCGGCACGCAGCTGTGCGCCCTGCTGACCGGGGGCGGTCACCGCGTGATCCGTCTGGTCCGGAGCCCGGCGCAGGCCGAGGCCGAGGACGCCGTGCTCTGGGATCCGGCCGGCGGCACCGTGGACACCGCGGCCCTGCGGGCCGCGGACGTCGTGGTGAACCTCGCCGGGGAGCCGCTGGCGGGCCGGTTCACGGAGAAGCACCGCCGTGCCGTGCACGACTCCCGTGTCGACGGCACCCGCACCCTCGTGGACGCGATCGCCCGGCTGCCCGAGGCGGAGCGCCCCACGGTCCTGGTCAACGGCTCGGCGGTCGGCTGGTACGGGGCCGACGCCGGCGCCGGGCCCGACGGCCGGGGCCTCACCGAGGACCTGCCCGCCGGGGACGACTTCCTGGCCGGCGTCGTGGCGGACTGGGAGGCGCAGGCCCGCCGGGCCGAGGAGCTCGGTCTGCGCGTGGTGCGCGTCCGCACCGGCATCGTGCTCTCCCCGACCGGCGGGATGCTCGCGCAGCTGCTGCCCCTGTTCCTGGCCGGGGCCGGCGGCCCCGTCGCCACGCGCGGGGGGCGCAGCCATGACGGATCCCCGTGGATCAGCTGGATCGGCGTGGACGACATCGCCGGGGTGTTCGCGCACGCCGCGCTGGCGGAGGGGGTCGTCGGAGCCGTCAACGGCACCGCGCCGGAGCCAGTCACCGCCAAGGAGTTCGCCCGAGTGCTGGGGACCGTCCTGCACCGCCCGGCGGCAGTGCCGGTGCCGGAGTTCGGGCCGCGGCTCCTGCTCGGGGAGCAGGGCGCCGCGGAGCTGGTCCGTGCGGACCAGAAGGCCTCCGCGGAACTGGTGCTCGACTCGGGCTACGCGTTCCGGGACGCCGCCCTGGAGGGCGCGCTGCGCCGCCTGCTGGGGCGCTGAGCCCGGCGGCGGTGCGCCGGGTGCGGCGGCCCGCCTCAGTCCTGCAGCGCGCCCGTCTCGCGGATGAGCTGGCCGAGCGCGGTGTACGCGTCCCGGGCCAGGGCCTCCCACAGGGTGAGGGCCAGGCTCGGGAAGCCCTCCTGCAGGGCGTACATGACCTGCGCGGTGAGCACGCGGGTGGTCACCCGCCCGCGGGCGCGCACGGTGGACGGCTGCCGGCCCGGCTGGCCCAGGGCCATCTCGCCGAACGTCATGCCGGGGGTGAGCACCGTGCGCCGCACCCGGCGGCCGCCGGTGCCCTGCCCGGTGAGCTCCACCCGGCCTGAGGTGATCACGTAGATGCCGCCGAACGGCTGCCCGGCCCGGCGGATGATCTGCCCGTCCTCGTAGACGCGCTCGTCCATCATGGACTCCAGCAGGCGGGCGTCCTCGGAGGAGAGGTGCTGCAGCAGGGGCGCCATGGCCGCCTCCTCCTCGGAGGCCGGCAGCAGGTGCGGGGCGTGGCGGGCCAGCAGCCGCTGCTCGGCCCACTGCACGGCGCGGGAGCGCGAGTCGAAGAACCGGAAGGCCGGGCCGAGGTCCTGGTGGCCGGGGTCGGCGTCGTCGGCGTCGTGCAGGGGATCCGGGAGGGTCACGCCGGACGCCTCGGCGGTGGCCATGACCTGGTCCACGGCGGCCGTGTCCCGGTCCACCACCACCACGTCCAGGCCGTGGTGCAGCGCGTAGGCGAACCACTGGGCCGCGAGCACCGCGGCCGCGTGCGAGGTGGAGCTGACCGAACGGACGTCCACGATGATCGTCTCGAGGGCGGCCGGCAGGTTCCGGGCCACGTGGGCGAGCGCGTCGACCTGGCTGAAGCCCACGTGCCCGCCGAGCTCCAACACGTGCGCGGTGTCCCCGTGGGCGCTGAGCAGCTCGAGCACCTCGGCGCTGCGCACGGAGCCGGACGGAGCCTGGTCCACGCGGTAGTGGGTGCGGAACGCCGCCCGCGGGGAACCGGCCGCCTGGGAGGGGTGCAGCTCGAAGTCCCGCACCAGGGTGCGCAGGGCCGCGAGGGCGGCGGGGGAGGGGGCGTCGGCGTCGTCGGGGTCCGCCGGGCCCTGGACGGCGATGCCCATGTGGCCCGGGACCACGGCGATCACGGTGCCGGCCCGGGCGGACGACCAGCCGGGCTGGCCGACGTCGAGGGCCCACGCGCCGTCCACGGTGTCCATGCCGCAGGCGTCCAGGGCGGAGAGCACGGCGCGGACGGTCTCCTCCGCGAGCACGCGCTCACCGGACACCGGGTGCACGCCGTGGGCGGCGAGGGTGCCGGCGAGCAGGGCGAGGTCCGCGACGGTCACGGGGGCGGCGCGCAGGGTGGCGACGTCCGCGAGCAGGCCGTCCGGGTCCGCCTCCAGCACGCCGACCGAGCGGAGGAGCCATGCCGCGGCGCGGGCGCGGTGCTGGGCGCGGTCCGCGGCGCGCACCGCGGCGTCCGTGGGCGCCGTCTCACGGCCGATCAGCCCCGCCAGCTGCTGCAGCAGGCGCGCGGCGCGGTCGCGGCCGCCACGGCCCTTGACGAGCGCGGCCAGGGCCATGGTGCCGGCGTCCTGCAGCGGGGTCAGGGGTCGGCCCGTGCCGGGCTCGAGCTCGAGGCGGGTGCGCAGGTCCGGGCGGGGCACGGTGCCGACGGCCTCCCCGACGCGCTCCACCCCGAGGTCCTCGACGGCGAGCGCGTGCACCACGGGCCCCGCGAGGCCGGCGAGGGGGACGGCGACGAGCTCGCCCGCGCTGTAGTGGTCGCCGCCGACGGTGGCGACGGACAGCGCCAGGCCCGTCCCGGCGTCGGACGTCGCGTCGGCGTCCGCCGCCGTGCCGGGGGTGTGGGCGGCGGTGAGACGGTCGAGGCGGTCCTGCACGGGAGACTTCATAGGCCAAGCCTATCGAGGGATGGGGCTCCACCCGGCGTGGTGGGGCCCTCGGTTCCGGCCCGGTGCCGTCCATCGTGAGACGTCAGAATGGGGTGCGATGAGCACCTCCTCCGCCTCTCACAGCACCCCCGACCTGCGAGCTGCCCTGGCCGCGGCGTCCGCGCGCCTGGGCGCGGACCTCGCCTTCTCCGCCTCCCTCCCTGCGCTGGAGGCGGCCCTCGACGCGCGGGCGGCGGCGGTCGTGCACGCCCCGCCGGGCACGGGCAAGACGACGGCGGTCCCGCCCGCCGTGGCGCTGTGGCTGGCCCGCCGGGCGGAGTCCGGCGGCGAGGGCGGCCGCGTCCTCGTCACCCAGCCGCGCCGGGTGGCGGTGCGCGCCGCGTGGCGTCGACTGCACGGGGCCGTGGCGGATGCGCTCGGGCCCGAGTCCGGCCCCGACACCGGCCGGCTCCCCGACGCCGTCGCCGGCTACGCCGTGCGCGGGGACGCGGTGGGCCGCGGCGCCTCCGCCGTGGAGTTCGTGACGCCCGGCCTGCTCCTGCGCCGCCTCCTGGGCGACCCGGGACTGGAGGGCGTGGGCGCCGTCGTGCTGGACGAGGTCCACGAGCGGGACCTGGACACGGACGTCCTCTTCGCCCTCCTGGCGGACCTGCGCCAGCTGCGCCCCGAGCTGGCGCTGACGGCCATGTCCGCCACCCTCGACGCCGACGCCCTCGCCGCCCGCTGGGCCACCGGCATGGGCGAGGATCCGGTCCCCGTGGTGCGGACCCCCTCCGTGCAGCATCCCCTCACGGTGGAGCACGCCCCGTTCGGAGGGCCGCGGACCACCGCGGACGGGCGCGTGGACCGGGACTTCCTGACGCACGTCGCGCGCACGGCGGCCGACGCCCACGCCCGCGCGCTGGCCGCCGACCCTGCGGTGGACGCGCTCGTCTTCGTGCCCGGCGTGGCCGAGGTCGAGGCGGTCGCGGGCCGCGTCGCCGCGCTCGCCCCGGACACCGAGGTCCGCGTCCTGCACGGCCGCCAGGAACCCGCCGACCAGGACGCCGCGCTCGCCGGCCGCGCCGACCCCGCCGTGCCGCGCGTCGTCGTCGCGACGGCGGTCGCCGAGTCCTCGCTGACCGTGCCGGGGGTGCGCCTCGTCATCGACTCGGGTCTGGCCCGCGAGCCGCGCCGGGACCGGGGCCGCGGGATCACCGGTCTGGCCACCGTGCAGGCCTCCCGGGCCGCCGCCGACCAGCGGGCCGGCCGCGCCGCCCGCCTCGGACCGGGCACGGCGGTGCGCTGCCACACGGCCGCGGCCCTCGGCGCCGCCCCCGCCGCGCCCACGCCCGCGCTCGCGGTGGCTGACCTCGCGTCCGTCGTCCTGGCGTTCGCCGTGTGGGGCGCCCCCGGCGGGGACGGGCTGGTGCTCCCGGAGGACCCGCCGGCCGACGCGATGGCCGCCGCCGAGCGGACGCTCGCCTCCCTCGACGCGGTGGACACGGACGGGCGCATCACCCCGCACGGCACCGTCCTGGCCGAGCTGCCCCTGGATCCACCCCTCGGCCACGCCCTCCTGCGCGCGGCTCCGCTGACGGGGCCCCGCTCCGCGGCCGAGGCGACGGCGGCCCTCGCCCTGGACCTGCGCGCTCCCGGTGCCGACCTCGAGGCGCTGGTCGCGGCCCTGCGAGACGGCCGGCACCCGGAGGCCGGGCGGTGGCGCCGGGAGGCGGATCGGCTCGAGCGCCTGGCCCGTCGGCACGCGCACCGCGCCCCGGAGACGCGGGAGCCGGACGAGCCCGGGCCCGCGGCGACGGCGACCGCGCGGCGGCACCCCGCCGGCCTCGTGGCCGCCCTGGCCTTCCCCGCGTGGATCGCCCGACGCGCGGGGGAGGAGGGGGCATACCTGCTCGCCTCCGGCACCCGCGCGGCCCTGCCCCGCGACGCCGTCGGCGGCGGCCTGGCGGGGCAGGAGTGGCTGGCCGTGGCCGAGGTCGCCCGCGTGGCCGGGGACGCGGCCGGCACGGGTGCCGCGATCCGCGCGGCCGCGCCGATCGACCGGCCGCTCGCCGAACTCGCCGGCGCGGGCCTGCGGCGCACCGAGGACACCGCTGAGTGGCGCGGGGACCGGCTCACCGGCCGCCGCGTGGACCGGCTGGGTGCGCTCGTGCTGGCGGAGACGCCGGCCCCCGTCGCCCCCGACGCCGCCGCGCAGGCCGTGCGCGTCGCGCTCGCCGCCGACGGCCTCGCCCGGTTCGACCCGAGCGGCCGGGCCGAACGCCTGCGCCGCCGGGTGCACCTGCTCCACCGCGTCCTCGGCGCCCCGTGGCCGGACCTCTCGGACGCGACGCTGCCCGGCCTGGACGCGCTGGTCGACGGGCTCGCGGCCGACCTGGCCGCGGGGCGGTCCCTCACGCGCTTGGACGCCGAGGCGCTGCTGCGCGGCGCCCTGCCCTGGCCGGAGGCGGGCCGGCTGGACGAGCTCGCCCCCGAGCGCCTGCCCGTGCCGAGCGGGCGCGGCGTCGTCGTGGACTATCCGGCCGTCCACGAGGACACCCCGCCCGTGGTCGCCGCCAAGCTGCAGGAGTTCTTCGGGGCGCGTGTCACCCCTGCTGTGGCGGACGGTCGTGAGCCGGTGGTCCTGCACCTGCTCTCCCCGGCAGGTCGCCCGCTGGCCGTGACCGCCGACCTGCCGTCCTTCTGGGCCGGCCCCTACGCGCAGGTCCGCGCCGAGAACCGGGGGCGGTACCCCAAGCACCCGTGGCCCGAGGATCCCGCCGCCGCGGAGCCGACCGACCGGACGAACCGCCGCGCCCGCTGAGAAAGGGGCCCGCGAAACGTGCAGGAATCGCTCCGATGGGTGATGATGGCCGTCACATCCGACTCGCATCGAATGAGGTTCCACTTGTGAGACACGACACGCGGGCACGTCAACGGCGCCGGGCCACGCTGGCTGGCGCCGTCGCTGCGGGCGCGCTCATCCTGGCCGGGTGTGCCCCGGCCGAGCAGACGCCCACCCTGACCTGGTACACCAACCCCGACGACGGCGGGCAGGCGAAGATCGCCGCCCAGTGCACCGACGCCGCGAACGGCCGGTACCGAATCGAGACGTCCATGCTCCCGACGGACGCCGCCTCCCAGCGCGAGCAGCTGACCCGCCGCCTCGCCGCGGGCGACACGTCGATGGACATCATGTCCCTCGACCCGCCGTTCGTCCCCGAGCTCGCCGAGCCCGGCTTCCTGGCCCCCGTGCCGGAGGAGATGCAGGCCTACGCGAAGGACAACGCCCTGGAGGGCGCCCTCGCGGCCGCCAGCTGGAAGGACGAGCTCGTCACGGTCCCGTTCTGGGCCAACACGCAGCTGCTCTGGTACCGCAAGTCGGTCGCCGAGGCCGCGGGGCTGGACATGTCCAAGCCCGTCACGTGGGACCAGCTGATCGAGGTCGCCCGCAGCCAGGACAAGGACCTGGGCGTCCAGGGCGCCCGTGCCGAGTCCATGACCGTGTGGCTCAACGCGCTCATCGAGGGCGGCGGGGAGCAGATCATCCCCAACGCCGAGGCGCCCACGGACCAGGTCACCACGAACCTCGACTCCGAGGCCGGCCGCACGGCCGCGCGGATCATCTCCACGATCGGCAAGGAGGGCCTCGGCAGCGCCGGCCTGCCGACCCAGGACGAGAACGCCTCCATGCTGCTCTTCCAGGGCAAGAACGGCTCGTTCATGGTCAACTGGCCGTTCGTCTGGCCGGCCACCCTCGGCTCCGTGGAGGAGGGTTCGCTGCCGAAGGACCTGCCCGAGGACATCGGCTGGGCCGTCTATCCCCGCACCGTCGAGGACAAGGACGCCGCGCCGCCCGTGGGCGGCATCAACCTGGGCGTGGGCGCGAAGTCCGAACACCAGGACCTCGCCTGGGACGCGATCTCCTGCATCACCACCACCGAGCACCAGAGCCAGTACTTCGTCGAGAACGGCAACCCGCCCGCTGACCCGGCGGCCTACGACGCCCCCGAGGTCGCCGAGAAGTTCCCCATGGCGGACACCATCCGGGAGTCCCTCGAGCTCGGCGCCCCGCGTCCGCAGACCCCGTACTACAACGAGGTCTCCACCGCGATCCAGCAGCGCTACGCGCCGCCGTCGGGCGTCTCCGAGTCCACCCCGGCCGAGACCGACGACTTCATCCAGGAAGTCCTGAGAGGGGAGCGTCTGCTGTGAGCCACGTCGACACCGCACCCGCCGCATCTACCCCGCGCGCCGCCGAGGGCCGCCGCCCCCGCCGGGTGAAGTCCGCCCGCGCCAAGTCCGAGGCCCGCCTCGGCTGGCTGCTGGCCGGCCCGGCGTTCTTCATCATGCTGTTCGTGGTCCTGTACCCCACGGTGCAGGCGTTCTACGACTCCCTGTTCAAGTACCGCCTCACGGCGCCGCAGGACCGCGAGTTCGTCGGCCTGGGCAACTACGGGGTGATCCTCTCCGACCCGGTGTTCTGGAAGGACCTGGGCGTCACGGTGCTGATCACCCTGGTCACGGTGCTGGTGGAGCTCGTGCTGGGCTTCCTCCTGGCGCTGGCCATGCACCACGCCATCAAGCAGACCCGCGGCCTGATCCGCACGATCATCCTGGTGCCGTACGGCATCATCACCGTGGTCTCCGCGTTCGCGTGGTTCTACATGTTCTCGATCGACTCGGGCTTCGTGAACAACTGGTTCGACTGGGTCCCCGGCATCACCTCGGACCTGAACTGGTTCGCGCAGAGCGGCACCGCCCTCTCCGTGATCATGCTCTCGGAGATCTGGAAGACCACCCCGTTCATCTCCCTGCTCCTGCTGGCCGGTCTGGCCCAGGTGCCGGGTGACCTCACGGAGGCCGCCGCCGTCGACGGCGCCTCGTGGTGGCAGCGGATGAAGCTGGTCATCCTGCCGAACATGAAGGCCTCGATCATGGTGGCCGTCCTGTTCCGCGCGATGGACGCGTTCCGCATCTTCGACTCCATCTACATCATGACCAACGGCGCCTACGGCACCGAGGTCCTCTCCCTGCTGGCCTACCGCACGTCGATCGGCCGCCTGGAGATCGGCATGGGCTCCGCGATCTCCGTGATCCTGTTCCTGTGCGTGGCGCTGATGGCGTTCACCGCCGTGAAGGTCTTCAAGGTGGACCTGGCCGACCGAGGAGGTTCCAAGTGAGCACCGGCAACCCCATCCCGGCTCCGCAGGAGCCCGTGACCACCCGTCCGGACGGCGCCGCCGAGCGCACCGAGGCCGGCACGGCCGTGGGGGACCGCGACGTCGCCCCCACCACCACGCGCCGAACCCGGAAGGGCTCCGGCTCCTGGATCTGGTGGCTGCTCGCCGTCCTGATCGGCGTGTGGTGCCTGTTCCCGCTGTTCTCGATCTTCGCGACGTCGTTCAAGACGCCCGCGGACCTCTCGAACGGGAAGCTGCTCCCCACGCAGTGGTCCACGGTGAACTACGAGGAGATCTTCGTGGGCGGCTCCCGCGAGCTGTTCCTCACCGCGCTGCGCAACTCGATCGGCATCACGGTGATCGCCACGCTGATCGCCGTCGTGCTGGCCACCCTCTGCGCGTACGCGATCGCGCGCCTGGACTTCCCGGGCAAGCGGATCGTCCTGACCGTGTCCCTCATGGTCTCGATGTTCCCGGTGATCTCCCTGGTGACCCCGCTGTTCAACGTGTGGCGCACCCTGGGCCTGTACGACACCTGGCTCGGCCTGATCATCCCCTACCTGTCCCTGACCCTGCCGATCTCCATCTGGACGCTCGCGGCGTTCTTCAGGCAGATCCCGTGGGAGCTGGACCAGGCCGCGCAGGTGGACGGTGCCACGCCGCTGCAGGCGTTCCGCAAGGTGATCGTCCCGCTGGCCGCCCCCGGCGTCTTCACGACGGCGATCATCGCCTTCTTCATCGCGTGGAACGACTTCGTGTTCGGCATCTCGCTGACCTCCACGGAGGCGGCCCGCACGGTGCCCGCCGCGCTGGCGTTCTTCACGGGCGCCTCGCAGTTCGAATCGCCGACCGGCGCCATCTCGGCGGCGGCGATCGTCGTGACCATCCCGATCGTGATCCTGGTGCTGCTCTTCCAGCGCCAGATCGTGGCCGGCCTGACCAACGGCGCGGTCAAGGGCTGAGGCCCGCGCACCCGGACCCTGAAAGGACCTGAGAACGATGGCCTCCATCACCCTGAACCACATCGAGAAGACCTACGACGACGGCTACCACGCCATCTCGGACGTGAACCTGGACATCGAGGACGGCGAGTTCGTCATCCTCGTGGGGCCCTCCGGCTCCGGCAAGTCCACGCTCCTGCGGATGATCGTGGGCCTCGAGGACATCTCCGGCGGCGACCTGCTGATCGACGGGCGCCGCGTGAATGAGGCGGCCCCCAAGGACCGCAACCTCGCGATGGTGTTCCAGAACTACGCCCTGTACCCGCACCTGTCGGTGTACGAGAACATCGCGTTCCCGCTGCGCCTGGCCAAGGACGGCAAGCTGTCCGAGGAGGAGCTGGACCGCAAGGTGCGCGACGCCGCCCGCGTGCTCGAGCTGCAGGACCACCTGGACCGCAAGCCGGCGAACCTCTCCGGCGGTCAGCGTCAGCGCGTGGCCATGGGCCGCGCCATCGTGCGCGACGCCGACGCGTTCCTGTTCGACGAGCCGCTGTCCAACCTGGACGCCAAGCTCCGCGGTCAGATGCGCGCCGAGATCTCGCAGCTGCAGCGCCGCCTGGCCACCACGTCCGTGTACGTGACCCACGACCAGACCGAGGCCATGACCCTCGGCGACCGCGTGGCCGTGCTGAAGAAGGGCGTCCTCCAGCAGGTCGCCTCCCCGCGCGAGCTCTACGAGCAGCCGCTGAACCTCTTCGTGGCCGGGTTCATCGGCTCCCCGTCGATGAACTTCCTGCCCGCCACCGTCAAGGAGCAGGGCGGGCAGTACGTGCTGTCCTCCCCGATCGGCGACATCCCCGTCCCCGCGGAGAAGGCCCAGCGGGCGGCGGGCCGGGACATCGTGTTCATGGGCCTGCGCCCGGAGTTCTTCGAGGACGCCGAGCTGGTGGAGGACGCCAAGCGTCCCCACGGCTCCGAGTTCGACGCGACCCTGACCCACCTCGAGTGGCTGGGCCACGAGCAGTACGGCTACATCGAGTTCGAGCCGGACCCGGAGGTCGCCGAGCTGCTGTCCTCCCTGGCCAAGGATCTAGACGCGGACGAGCTGCGCCCCGTCGTCGTGACCACCCTCTCCGCCGAGTCCGCCGCCCGCCCGGGCGTGCCGACCCGCCTGTGGGTGGACACCACGCGCGTGCACCTGTTCGACCCGAAGACCGGCGAGAACCTCACCCGCGACGCGGAGGCCGGCGCCGAGCTGACCCGCCGCACCGCGGAGGCGCGCCGCCGCCAGATCGAGGCAGCGCAGGCCCGGGACGCCGAGGGGCGCTGACGCGCATGGGCCACCTCGTGACCGTCCTCGGGCGCACGCCCCGGGTGGACCCGAGCGCCTTCGTGGCGCGCACCGCGGTCCTCTCCGGGGATGTGGAGCTCGGGCCCCGCGCGTCGGCGTTCTACGGCGTGAGCGCGCGCGGGGACTCCGCCGCGATCCGCGTCGGCGAGGGCTCCAACCTGCAGGACAACGTGGTGCTCCACGCGGACGCGGGCTTCCCGTGCACGCTCGGCGCCGGGGTGTCCGTGGGGCACGCGGCCGTGGTCCACGGGGCCACCGTCGAGGACGACTGCCTCATCGGCATGTCCGCCACGGTCATGAACGGCGCCGTGATCGGCGCCGGTTCCCTCGTGGCGGCGGGTGCCGTGGTACTCGAGGGCACGCAGGTGCCCCCGGGCTCCCTCGTGGCGGGCGTGCCCGCCAAGGTCCGCCGCGGGCTCACGGAGGAGGAGCGCGCCTCCCTCACCGTGAACGCGCGCACCTACCTGGACCTGGCCGCCGCGCATCGCGCCGCCGAGGAGGCGGAGCAGGCCGGGGTCTGAACCCCGCAGTCCCGACCGGACGCCCGACGCCCCCGTCGCCTTCGCAGGAAGGCGGCGGGGGCGTCGGCGTACGCCGGCGTGGGACGTCACGCCGCGCGGATCAGGAGAAGACGACCGTGCGGTGCCCGTCGAGGAGGACGCGGTGCTCGGCGTGCCAGCGCACGGCCTGCACGAGGGTGGCGCCCTCTACGTCCCGGCCACGCTCGACGAAGTCCTCGGCGGTCTGGGCGTGGGTCACGGGATGGACGGACTGCGCGATGATCGGGCCCTCGTCCAGGTCCGCGGTGACGTAGTGGGCGGTGGCGCCGATGATCTTCACGCCGCGCTCATGCGCCTGGTGGTAGGGCCGCGCACCCTTGAAGGAGGGCAGGAACGAGTGGTGGATGTTGATGGCCATGCCCTCGAGGTCGCGGCAGAGCTCGTCGGAGAGGATCTGCATGTAGCGGGCCAGGACCACCACGTCGATCTCGTACTCGCGGATCAGCTCGCGGAGCCGGTCCTCGGCTGCGGCCTTGGAGTTGCGGCTGGCCGGGTCCGTGGAGAGGGGCACGTGGATGAAGGGGACGCCGTAGAAGGAGGCCAGCGGCTGGAGGTCCAGGTGGTTGGAGACGACGACGGGGATCTGGACCGGCAGGGAGCCGGTGCGCTGCTGGAACAGCAGGTCGTTGAGGGTGCGCCCGTCCTTGGAGCACATGACGAGGGCGCGCAGGGGGGTGTCCGCGTCCCAGACCTGCAGGTGCATGCCGAAGCGGTCCGCCACCGGGCGCACGGCGGCCTCCACCTCCTCGCGGGTGGCGGCGGCGTCCACGGCGACGCGCATGAAGAAGGTGCCCGTGTCGGGGGAGTCGTACTGCTGGGACTCGGTGATGTTCGCGTCCGCCTCCAGGAGGGCCCCGGTGACGGCGTGGACGATGCCCGGACGGTCCGGGCAGGAGAGCGTGAGCACGATCCGGTGGCGGGCGGAGGCCTCGCTGGGCGCGGCGGGGGTGGAGTCCATCCGTCGATGCTATCCACGCGCGTGCCTCACCGCGGAGCGTGACGCACGCGGTCCGTGGTCGCGGGACGTGCCGTGTGACATCCTCATCACCAGGACCGTCAAAGAGGAGGACACCATGCCCCAGAGCACTCTGTACTGGATCATCGGCATCATCATCGTGGTGCTCGTGATCATCCTGATCGTCTCGAGCCTGCGGGCCAAGCGGGGACGCGAGGAGGAGGCGGCCGCCGCGGGTCGCCACGCCGACTCCGCGCCGGCGCCGCTCGCGGCCACCGCCGCCCGGGGCGGCACCGTGGGCGCGTCCACCGTGCCCGCCACCGGCGCCGCCCCCGCCGACCGCACGGGTGGGCGCGCCGCCGGCGCCACCGCCCTGCCCTCCTTCGACGTGGACGAGGTGGATCGCCGTGCCGCCGAGCAGCGCGAGCAGGACGTCGTCGAGCGTCGTCGCGCGACCGGCGCTGAGGCAGGCGCGGCCGGCGGCTCCGGCGTGAGCGTGGACGAGGCCGAGGGTGTCGCGAAGGACGCCACGGGCCAGGACGTGACGCCCGTCGCCGACGCGCAGCGCCGCAACGGCAGCTCTGCGGCCCCGGCTGCGACCGGAGCGGGCCTCGGCCTGGCTGCCGCGGGCGTGGCCGGTGGCACCGGCGTGACCGTGGACGACGCCGGCACCGGCGCCGACCTGCCCGCGCCCAAGGGCTCCCCCGCCGGCGTCGTTGAGGTGGCCGAGACCCAGGCCGAGGCCGCCCAGGTCGACGCCGCCCCGGCCGAGCACACCGTGGTCCCCGGCGTGGCCGGCGGCGACGCCGTCACCGTGGACACCGCCGACGTGCAGTCCCCCTCCGCCCCCCAGGGCGCCCAGGCCGCGGCCGGTCGGTCCGACCTGACCGACGCCGAGGCCCGCACCTACCCCGTCACCGGGCTGCCGGGCGTCCCCGGGGCCGTGGACCCGGAGCAGGTCGCGGCCGCCCGCGTGCAGGACGCCGCCGAGCTGAAGGCCGCGGAGGGCCGGGGCGCCGAGCACGAGCGCGGCACGTCCCAGCCCGCCGACCCGGAGTCCGTGCCCGGCACCGTCCCGCTCACCGGCGAGGAGGCCGTGATCGAGGCCCCGGTGCACACCCACGAGATGCCCGAGCCCGTCCTCGGCACCCCGGCCTACATCCAGGACTCCACCACCGGCCAGGACCCGACCGAGGACCTGCCGGAGGGCCAGGTGTACGGCACCACCCCGCTGAGCGGCGAGGACGCCATCGTGGAGCCGGCCGACCAGCTGCCCGCCGAGGCCGCCGAGACCGAGGACCGTGCGGCCTCCGACGCCGGCACCGCCTCCGCCGAGACGGCCGTCGTCCCGGTCGAGGAGACCGAGACCGCCGTGGTCCCGGTCGCCGAGACCCGGTCCGCCGACGCCGGCCCCTCCGAGGACTCCGTGGCCCTCACCGGCCAGGGCGTCGAGACCGCCGACCGCGTCGAGCCGGCGGCCCCTGTCGCCGGCACCCCGGCCCGCGACGAGGCCCGCACCCACGACGAGCACCGCTCCCGTCTGGAGATCGTCAAGGACGCCGTGGCGGAGACCGCCGGCACCGTGGCGACCACCGCCGGCACCGCCGCGGAGAAGGCCGCCCCGGTGGTCCGCTCCGCCGCCCGCACCGTGGGCAAGGCCGCCGGCTCCGCCGCGTCCACCCTGAAGGACAAGCTGGCTCAGGCGCAGGAGCGCCGCTGGGGCAAGCGCTGACCTGAACAACCGCCCCACCGACGACGGCGGCCGCCCCCTCGTGTGAGGGAGCGGCCGCCGTGCGTTCAGCGGAGCGCGCGCGGGCGCCCGCCGGGGGAGGGAGACGTCAGATGCGGGCCTCGCCGCCGGCCTCGACGCCCGGGATGCCGTCGCCCTCGTGGCGCTTGACCTCGTCCTCGATGCGCTGGCCGATCGTGGCGTCCACGTTCTTCCAGTACTCGAAGGCGCGGGCCTGGACGTCCTGGCGGACACCCTTCAGCGCGCCGGCCACGGTCTCCACGAAGTCGTCACGCTCCTGGTCCGAGAAGACCTCGCGGACGAGGGTGCCGGCCTGGCCGAAGTCGTCGTCGTCCGCACGCAGGGCCTGGGCCTCGCGGGTCAGGGTGCCGTCGGCCTCCCAGCCGTCGTCCACCGGGCCCGTCTCGTCCGACCAGGAGTCGCCGTTGGAGTTCGGCGCGTAGGTGGAGCGGTCGCCGGTGTGCTCGTACCACATCTGGCCGTCGAAGGCGTAGTTGTTCACGGCGTTCTTCGGGCGGTTCACCGGCAGCTGGTTCACGTGGGCGCCCACACGGTACAGCTGGGCGTCGTGGTACGCGAAGGCGCGGCCCAGGAGCATGCGGTCCGGGGAGAGGCCGATGCCCGGCACGGTGTTGCTCGGGCTGAACGCGGCGGACTCGATCTGCGCGAAGTGGTTCTCCGGGTTGCGGTTCAGGGTCAGCGTGCCGACCTTGATGCGCGGGTAGTCCTTCTGGGAGATCGTCTTCGTCAGGTCGAAGGGGTTGAACCGGTAGGTCTTGCCCTCCTCGTAGGGGATCGCCTGGATGTAGAGGTCCCACTTGGGGTGGTCGCCCTTGGCGATGGACTCGAACAGGTCCTGGCGGTGGAAGTCGGCGTTCTCGCCGGCGATCTTGGTGGCCTCGTCGTTCGAGAGGTTGTGCACGCCCTGCTGGGAGATGAAGTGGTACTTCACCCAGTGCTTCTCGCCCTGGGCGTTGACCCACAGGTAGGTGTGGGAGCCGTAGCCGTTCATCTCACGCCAGGTGCGGGGCAGGCCGCGCGGACCCATCAGGTAGGTCACCTGGTGGGCGGACTCGGGGTTGTTGGTCCAGAAGTCCCACTGCATGGTGGCATCGCGCAGGCCGGAGTCCGGCAGGCGCTTCTGCGAGCGGATGAAGTGGGTGAACTTCATCGGGTCGCGCAGGAAGAACACCGGGGTGTTGTTGCCGACGATGTCGTAGTTGCCCTCTTCGCTGTAGAAGCGCAGGGCGAAGCCGCGCACGTCGCGCCAGGTGTCCGGGGAGCCGAGCTCGCCAGCCACGGTGGAGAAGCGCAGGAGGGTCTCCGTCTTCGTGCCGGGCTGGAACACGAGGGCCTTGGTGTACTTCGACACGTCCTCGGTCACCTCGAACTCACCGAACGCGCCGGAGCCCTTGGCGTGCGGGCGGCGCTCCGGGATGTTCATGCGGTTGAAGTGCTGGTGGGTCTCCAGCAGGTGGGTGTCGTGCAGGACGATGGGCCCCTCGCTGCCCACGGTCAGGGACTGGCGGTCGCTGACAGCCGGGGCGCCGTTCTGGCGGGTGGAACCGGTCGCGTGCGGGGTCGTCTTCTGGTACTCCGTCATGGAACTCTCCTTCGTCGATCGACGTCGGCCGCGCACCGATCGGCGCGGTGGGCGGCGTCACCCCCGATCTTGGCATATTTCTGAATCAGTCAAAAGAGCCGTGTGCCGGGGCCCGTCGTCCGGGCCGCGGGCCGCCGTCGCGCAGGCCCGACGACGGCGCCCGGTCACTAGGATGGAGGGCACCGGAGCCTTCCGGCCGCACAGACCCCCGTTCGAAGGGAACCCCCGTGACGCAGACGCCCGACATCAACACCCAGCCTCTCGCTGAGGTGGACCCGGAGATCGCCGCGGCGCTCGCGGACGAGCTCGGCCGCCAGCGGGGCACGCTCGAGATGATCGCCTCGGAGAACTTCGTGCCGCGCGCCATCCTCGAGACGCAGGGCTCGGTGCTGACCAACAAGTACGCGGAGGGTTACCCGGGTCGCCGCTACTACGGCGGCTGCGAGTTCGTGGACGTGGCCGAGAACCTGGCCATCCAGCGCGCCAAGGACCTGTTCGGCGCCGAGCACGCCAACGTCCAGCCGCACGCGGGCGCCCAGGCCAACGTGGCCGTGATGACCTCGCTGCTGGACCACGGGGACACGATGATGGGCCTGTCCCTGGCGCACGGCGGCCACCTGACGCACGGCATGAAGCTGAACTTCTCCGGCAAGAACTACAGCATCGCCGCGTACGAGGTGGAGCCGGACACCCACCGCATCGACATGGACAAGGTGCGGGAGAAGGCCCTCGAGGCCCGGCCGAAGGTGATCGTGGCCGGCTGGTCCGCCTATCCCCGTCAGCTCGACTTCGCCGCCTTCCGCTCGATCGCGGATGAGGTCGGCGCCCGGCTCTGGGTGGACATGGCCCACTTCGCCGGCCTCGTGGCCGCCGGCCTGCACCCGAACCCGGTGTCGCACGCCGACGTCGTCTCCTCCACCGTGCACAAGACCCTCGCCGGCCCCCGTTCGGGCTTCATCCTCTCCACCGAGGAGCTGAAGAAGAAGATCGACTCCGCCGTGTTCCCGGGCCAGCAGGGCGGCCCGCTGATGCACGCGATCGCGGGCAAGGCCGTGGCCTTCAAGATCGCCGGCTCCGCGGACTTCAAGGAGAAGCAGGAGCGCACCCTGGCCGGTGCGCAGATCCTGGCCGAGCGCCTGACCGCCCCGGACATGGCCGAGCACGGCATCTCGGTGCTCACCGGCGGCACGGACGTGCACCTGGTCCTGGTGGACCTGCGCGAGTCCCAGCTGGACGGCAGGCAGGGCGAGGACATCCTGCACGAGGTCGGCATCACCGTGAACCGCAACTCGGTGCCGTGGGACCCGCGTCCGCCGATGACCACCTCCGGCCTGCGCATCGGCACCCCCGCGCTGGCCTCCCGCGGCTTCGGCGAGGCCGAGTTCCGCGAGGTGTCCGACGTCATCGCCGAGGCCCTCAAGCCGACCCCGGATGTGGAGGCGCTGCGCGCCCGCGTCGTGAAGCTCACCGAGGACTTCCCGCTGTACGACGGCCTCGAGGGCTGGTGAGCCGCCGATGACCGCGAAGGTCCTGGACGGCAAGGCCACCGCCGCCGCGATCAAGGAGGAGCTGCGCGGCCGCGTGGCCGCCCTCGCCGAGCGCGGGCACACCCCGGGCCTCGGCACCCTGCTCGTCGGTGAGGACGCCGGCTCGCAGAAGTACGTGGCGGGCAAGCACCGCGACTGCGCCGAGGTGGGCATCAAGTCCATCCAGCGTGAGCTGCCCGCGGACGCCACGGAGGAGCAGATCCTCGACGTGGTCCGGGAGCTGAACGAGGACCCGGAGTGCACCGGGTACATCGTGCAGCTGCCGCTGCCCAAGCACGTGGACACCCAGAAGGTGCTCGAGGCCATCGACCCGGCCAAGGACGCCGACGGCCTGCACCCCATGAACCTGGGGCGGCTCGTGGCCTCGGTGGGCGGGGAGCTGGACTCGCCGCTGCCGTGCACCCCCGCCGGCTGCGTGGAGCTACTGAAGCACCACGGCGTGGAGCTGGCCGGGAAGCACGTGCTGGTGATCGGCCGCGGCGTGACCATCGGCCGGCCCGCCGGCCTCGTGCTCACCCGCCGTGAGGTCAACGCCACCGTGACCCTGGCCCACACCGGCACCACGAACCTGGACGAGCTGCTGGCGAGCGCCGACGTCGTGATCGCCGCCGCCGGCTCCGCCCACATGGTGAAGCCGGAGCAGGTCAAGGAGGGCGTGATCGTCCTGGACGTGGGCGTCTCGCGCGTGACCGGGGAGGACGGCAAGTCCCGCGTCCTGGGCGACGTCGACCCGGCCGTGAAGGAGAAGGCGGCCTGGATGGCGCCGAACCCGGGCGGCGTCGGTCCCATGACCCGCGTGATGCTGCTGGCGAACGTCGTCGAGGCCGCCGAGCGCGTCGCCGACGGCGAGGACTGGGCGGGGGAGCGCGCCGGCGCCTGAGCCCCGCCGCCCACCGGATCCCCCTCCCCGGA
>NZ_JAKRNH010000032.1:0-22433 GCF_022346985.1 Micrococcus sp. ACRRV | reverse complement strand
GCGGGGAGGTCCGGGGGGAGGGCACGGATCCACTGTAGTCCGGGTATCCTGGACGATCAGACCCACGTCCGCGGCCTGCGAGGCCGCGCCCGGACGGTCCCGCCGATGCCGCGGCCCGCTGCGGCCGCACCGGTCGGAGACCCCCGGCGCCCCGCGTCGCGCCGCCCCGCCGCAGGACGCCCCGACTCAGTAAGGCAGGTGCCCAGCGATGCCCACGGGCCGCATCAAGTTCTACGACTCCGCCAAGGGGTTCGGCTTCGCCCAGACCGACGACGGCGAGGAGGTGCACGTCCCCGCCGCCGCGCTCCCCGCCGGGGTCTCCGACCTGCGCTCCGGGACCCGCGTGGAGCTCGGCGTGGCGGAGGGACGCCGCGGCAAGCAGGCGCTCTCTGTGGAGGTCCTCGACGACGCCCCCTCCGTGGTGCGCAACCACCGGCCCTCCCCGGAGAAGATGGCGGTGCTGATGGAGGACCTCATCAAGGTCCTCGACCAGACCTCCAACGGCCTGCGCCGCGGCCGCTACCCCCAGCCCGCCCAGGCGCAGAAGATCGCCGCCGTGCTGCGGCGCGTGGCCGACGACCTCGAGGCGTGAGCACGATGACCGAGCACAGCGACACCCCGGGGCAGACCGACACCTCCGGGCAGACCCACACCCCCGAGCAGGCCCCTGCCGTCGCGCCCGCCGGACCGGCCGCCGACGCCGCCCCCGCGGCCTCGGCGCGCGCCCCGCGCCGCCGGGCCCCCAAGCGCGACGAGCTGCTGGCGGCCGCCGTCGACGAGGCCCGCGCCGCCCTGACGGAGCTGGCGGAGGAGGGCCAGGTCGGTCCGCACCTGGGCGTCACGGTGGACGACGACCGCCTGATGACCCACCGCTTCGCGGCGGAGGTGCCCGGCTACACGGGCTGGGTCTGGTACTCCACGATCGCCCGCGCCCCCCGCGCCAAGAAGGTCACGGTCTGCGAGACCGGCCTGGAGGCAGGGGAGGGCGCCGTCGTCGCACCCGCGTGGGTGCCCTACGCGGACCGCGTCAGCGCCGAGGAGCGCGAGCGGCTCGCCGCCGTGGCCGAGGGCCGCGTCCCCGACGCCGGCTGAGCCCGCACGACGCCGGGCACGACGACGCCCCGCCCTTCGGCCCGCACGGCCGGGAGGCGGGGCGTCGTGGCGCCCGGGGAGGGATCAGCCGAGCCGGGCGACCACGTGGTCGATGCAGGCCAGCAGGGCGGTGACGTCCTCCGGGTCGATCGCGGCGAACGTCGCGATGCGCAGCTGGTTGCGGCCGAGCTTGCGGTAGGGCTCCACGTCGACCACGCCGTTGGCGCGCAGGGCCTGGGCGACGGCCGCGGCGTCCACGGCGTCGTCGAAGTCCACGGTGCAGATCACGTTCGAGCGCTCGGCCGGGTCCGCCACGTAGGGGGTGGCGTGCTCCGACGCCTCGGCCCACGCGTACACGCGCGAGGCGGAGTCCGCGGTGCGACCGGTGGTGAACCCCAGCCCGCCGTTCGCGTTCATCCAGCGCAGCTGCGCGTCGAGCATCACGAGGGTGGCCAGCGCGGGCGTGTTGTAGGTCTGGTCCTTCAGGGAGTTGTCCACCGCGATGGACAGGTCCAGGAACTCCGGGATCCAGCGGCCGGACTCCTTGATCTCCGCGACCCGGGCCAGGGCGCGCGGGGAGAAGAGCGCGAGCCACAGGCCGCCGTCGGAGGCGAAGTTCTTCTGCGGGGCGAAGTAGTAGACGTCCGCCTGGGAGACGTCCACGTCCAGGCCGCCGGCGGCGGAGGTCGCGTCGATCACCACGAGGGCGTCGTCGTCGATCCCCTCGGGGCGGACCACGGGGGCGGACACGCCGGTGGAGGTCTCGTTGTGCGGCCACGCGTACACGTCGACGCCGGGCACGGCCTCCGGCTGCGGGCGGGTGCCCGGCTCGGAGGAGCGGATGTCGGAGGCCTCGAGGAACGGGGCGTTGTCCGTGGCGCGGGCGAACTTGGAGCCGAACTCGCCGAAGCTCAGGTGCTGGGCCTTCGAGCGGACCAGGGAGAACGCGGCGGCGTCCCAGAAGGCCGTGGACCCGCCGACGCCGAGGACCACCTCGTAGCCCTCCGGGACGGAGAACAGCTCGGCGACGCCGGCCCGGACGGAGGCCACCAGGTCCTTCACCGGCTTCTGGCGGTGGGAGGTGCCCAGCAGGCCGGCGGCCTCCTGCAGCGCCTGCAGCTGCTCGGGGCGCACCTTGGAGGGGCCGGCGCCGAAACGGCCGTCCTGGGGGAGCATCTCCGGGGGGATGGTGATCGCGGTGGGGTCGGTCATGGGGTCCTCCTGTGGCGGGGCGTCGGTGGCCCTGCCCATTCTCCCGCCGCCCCGATCGCCGCCCGCGAACGTGACGCGGCTCCCGACTAGGATGGCCGGGACCAGTCAGCGGGAAAGAGGACGGCGCGATGACGGACCTGATCGACACCACGGAGATGTATCTCCGGACCATCCTCGAGCTCGAGGAGGAGGGCACCGTCCCCCTCCGCGCCCGCATCGTCGAGCGCCTGGAGCACTCCGGCCCCACCGTCTCGCAGACCGTGGCGCGCATGGAGCGCGACGGCCTGGTGCACGTGGGATCGGACCGCCGCCTGCTGCTCACCGACGAGGGGCGTGAGCGCGCCGTGGCCGTGCTGCGCAAGCATCGCCTGGCCGAGCGGCTGCTGTCCGACGTGATCGGACTGGACTGGGCCTACGTGCACGATGAGGCCTGCCGCTGGGAGCACGTGATGAGCGACCGCGTGGAGCAGCGCCTGCTGGAGGTGCTGGAGAACCCGACGGCCACCCCGTACGGCACCCCGATCCCCCCGCGGCCCGAGGCGCAGTCCGCCGGCGAGTGGAGCCGGGACCTCGGCCTGGCGGGGGAGCCGCTGGCCACGGCGGCGGCGACGCCGGGGCGGTTCCGCGTGGGCAGCCTCTCCGAGGGTGTGCAGGCGGACCCGGAGCTGCTGGCCGAGCTGCAGGACGCGGGTGTGCTCCCGGGCGGCGTGCTCGAGGCGCAGCCGGCGCTGGAGGCCGGCTACGTGCGCGTGCAGGGGGAGGGCTCCGCCGAGGCCCTCGAGCTGTCGGCCGGCACCGCCGCGCACGTGTGGGTGCAGCGCCTCTGACTCCACCGTCGTGCGTCCACCGGCTGACGCGCGGATGACGGGCCGGTGAAGACTCCGGGCCGCCGTCGACGGACACGCCGCGGACCCGCGGGGGCGGACCTACCCTGAGGGTCAGAAGCCCGTGCAGCCCCGCCCGCCATCCCCCGAGGTCCGTCATGCGCACACTCGTCCTCAACGCCGGCTACGAACCCGTCTCGGTGGTCTCCGACCGCCGGGCGCTGCTGCTCGTCGCCACGGGGAAGGCCAGCGTGCTCGAGGACGGCGACGCGCCCATGCACAGCCCCACCCGCGCGTGGGGCCGGCCGCTGGTGATCCTCCTCCACCAGTACGTGCGCGTGCCTCACGCCGACGCCGCCGCCGTCTCCCGCAAGGGCGTGCTCCGCCGGGACGGCCACCGCTGCGCCTACTGCGGCGCCCACGCCACCACCGTGGACCACGTCCACCCCCGCTCGCGCGGCGGGCAGAACACCTGGGAGAACCTCGTGGCCTGCTGCCTGCGCTGCAACTCCGCCAAGGCGGACCGCTCCCTCGACGCCCTCGGCTGGCGGCTGCGCGTGGTCCCGACGCGGCCCTGCGGGGTCCAATGGCGGCTGCGGGAGCTGGAGCGGCCCGCCCCCGCGTGGGAGGGCTGGCTGCAGCTCGCCGCCTGAGCGCCGCTCGTAGACTGGGGGCTTCGGCCCGGAGGAGCAGGAGACCCCCCATGAGCATGGAGTCCGTGGCACGCGTCTCGATGATGCGCCTGCAGCGCGGGGGCACGGCGCCGCAGCCGCTGGCCCCCGGCACCGTGCGGCGCACCGTCGCGTTCGCCGCGCAGTACCGTGCCCGCCTCATCGTGTTCGTCGCCGCCTCCGTGGTGAGCGCCGTGCTCGGCGTGGCGTCCCCGGTGCTCGCGGGCGACGTCGTGAACGCCATCACGGGCGGCACCGACCGGGCCCTCGTGGTGCGCCTGGCCCTGCTGATCGCGGCGGTCGCGCTCGCGGACGCGGCGCTGAGCGTGTTCACCAAGTGGCTCTCCTCCGGGTTGGGGGAGCGGGTCATCTACGACCTGCGCACCCGGGTGTTCGACCACGTGCAGCGCATGCCCGTGGCCTTCTTCCAGCGCACCCGCACGGGTGCGCTGGTCTCGCGCCTGAACAACGACGTGATCGGCGCCCAGTCCGCCATCTCCCGCACCCTCTCCGGGGTGGTGGCCAACGCCGTCTCGCTGGCGCTGACGCTGGCGGTCATGCTCGCCACCAGCTGGCAGATCACCCTGCTCTCCCTGGTGCTGCTGCCCCTGTTCCTGGTCCCGGCCCGGATGGTGGGCGGCCGGCTCGCCGCGCTCTCTCGGGAGCGCGCCGGGCACAACGCCGCCATGGGCGACCAGATGACGGAGCGGTTCTCCGCGCCCGGCGCCACCCTGATCAAGCTCTTCGGCGAGCCCGGCGCGGAGTCGGCCGAGTTCGCCCGCCGCGCGGACCGGGTGCGCGCCACCGGCGTGGACATCTCCGTACGCCAGGCCGTGTTCACCACCCTGCTCACCCTGGTCTCCGCGCTCGCCCTCGCGGCGGTCTACGGCGTCGGGGGGCTGCAGGCCATCGCGGGCACGCTGGACGCCGGCGACGTCGTCACGATGGCCCTGCTCCTCACCCGCCTCTACGCGCCGCTGACCTCCCTGGCCAACGCGCGCATCGAGATCATGAGCGCCCTGGTGAGCTTCGAGCGGGTCTTCGAGGTGCTCGACCTGGAGCCGCTGATCACGGAGCCGGCGCACCCCGTCCCCGTGCCGGACGGGCCCCTGGCCGTGACCCTCGATGACGTGCACTTCGCGTACCCGTCCGCGCAGGAGGTGTCCCTCGCCTCGCTCGAGGAGGTGGCGGTGCTGGACACCCGCGGCGGGGAGGAGGTGCTCCACGGCGTCGACGTGGACGTGCCCGCGGGCCGGACCGTCGCGCTGGTCGGCTCCTCCGGCGCGGGCAAATCCACCATCGCCTCGCTGGTGACCCGGCTGTACGACGTCACCTCCGGCGCCGTGCGGCTGGGCGGCGTGGACGTGCGGGACATGGCGTTCGCGGACCTGCACCGCGCCGTGGGCATGGTGACCCAGGACGGGCACCTGTTCCACGACACCGTGCGCGGGAACCTGCTGCTCGCCCGCCCGGCCGCCACCGACGCCGAGGTCTGGGACGCCGTGGACCGCGCCCGCCTGCGCGGTGTGGTCGAGTCCCTGCCGGACGGGCTGGACACCGTGGTCGGCGAGCGCGGCTACCGCCTCTCCGGTGGCGAGCGCCAGCGCATGACCATCGCGCGCCTGCTGCTGGCGGCACCGCGCGTCGTGGTCCTGGACGAGGCGACGGCGGCCCTGGACTCCACCAACGAGCGCGCCATCCAGGAGGCCCTGCGGGAAGCGCTGGCCGGGCGGACGGCCGTCGTGATCGCGCACCGGCTGTCCACCGTGAGGGACGCGGACGAGATCCTCGTGGTCGAGGGCGGGCGGATCGTGGAGCGGGGGCCGCATGCCGCGCTGCTGGCGGCCGGCGGGCGCTACGCGGAGCTGTACACGACGCAGTTCGCGGAGGGCGCGTGAGCCGTGCGGGCGAGGATCTGGTGCCCCAGGCCGGAATCGAACCGACGGCCTACCCTTTAGGAGAGGGTCGCTCTATCCAACTGAGCTACTGAGGCGGGGGACCGGCGTCCGGTCCGGTCGGCCAGTCTAGCCGGTCGGCCGGTCTGGCGGGATGCGCGGTCTGGTGGGGTGGGCGCCTCAGGTGCGCGGGCGACGACGCCGCCCGGCCCACAGCATCACGACCACGGCCACCGTGATCACCGCGAGCAGCACCCAGCGGATCGCGGTGAGCGTGGCGGCCAGGCTCGTGCCGGGGCCGCCGGCGGCGATGGCCGCCTCGATCGCGAGTCCCTCCCAGATGTCCACCACCGCGAACAGGACGCCGAGGGCGAGCGCCCCCCACTTCGCGGCCACGGGCTTCAGCCGCCAGGCGCCCACGGCGGCCACGGTGAGGGCCACCGCCACGGCGAAGATCACGCCGGCGGTCTTGTGCACCCAGTTGAGCTGGCCGCGGGCGGCGTCGTCCATCACGGCGGACAGGGCGGCGACGTGGTCCTGGCCGTAGAAGAGCATCGAGTCCGGCATGGCCAGCCCGCCGGTGAGCTGGGTCATCTGCTGGAGGACCAGCAGGTGGAAGTAGGCCCCGATGAACAGCGTGGTGCCGATCAGCGCGGTGATGAGCATCGCCGGGCTTCCCTCCTGCTGGGCGGCGTCGGCGAGGTCCGCGCGCGGGGAGACGTCGTGCAGGCCGGCGCGACGGGGCTCGGCGGTGGGCGCGGCGCTCGAGCCGGTGCGGGCGGGGCGGGACTTCTTCTGCTTCTTGGACACGGGGTCGCTCACTCCTGGCTGGTGACGGGCTGGCGCCCATTCTCCCAGGCGCCGCGGGCGCCCCCGTACCGGGTCCGCGGCCGCACCTAGACTGGAGCGCGCCATGGCTGACCTCTTCTCCTCCCTCGGACGCGACCCCCTCTTCGCCCCCCGGACCCGCCCCGCGGATCCGGAGACGGCCCTGCCCGGGCTGGTGCCCACGGCGGTGACCCGGGCGGCGGACCCCGAGGCCGGCGCGTGGGGCGCGGGGCGCGACGCCGGCGCCCCCTCCGCGGGGCCGCTCACCCCGGAGGGGCTCGTCGAGGGCCTGAACCCGCAGCAGGCGGCGGCGGTGCAGCACACGGGCAGCCCCCTGCTGATCGTGGCGGGCGCGGGCTCGGGCAAGACCCGCGTGCTGACGCACCGGATCGCGTGGCTGCTGGCCACCGGTCGCGCGCGCCCGCACGAGGTCCTGGCCATCACGTTCACCAACAAGGCGGCCGCGGAGATGCGTGAGCGCATCGCCGGGCTGATCGGGGACACCGCCCGGCGCATGTGGATCAGCACGTTCCACTCCTCCTGCGTGCGGATCCTGCGCAACGAGGCGGCGAACATCGGGCTGAAGTCCACGTTCACCATCTACGACTCCGCGGACTCCCTGCGCCTCGTCACGCAGATCGCCAAGGTGCAGGACCTGGACCCCAAGCGGTTCGCCCCCAAGGCGCTGCTGAGCCGGATCAGCGCCCTGAAGAACGAGCTCGTGGACCCGGAGGACCACGCCTCGCGGGTGGCCGAGGGGGACCCGTGGGGTCGGGCCGTGGCCGCCGTCTACACGGAGTACACGGCGCGCCTGCGCCAGGCCAACGCTCTGGACTTCGACGACCTGATCGGCATGACCGTCCACATGTTCGAGGCGTTCCCGCGGGTGCTGGACGGCTACCGCCGCCGGTTCCGCCACGTGCTCGTGGACGAGTACCAGGACACCAACCACGCCCAGTACCGCCTCATCCGGCTGCTCTCCGGCCCGGCCGGCGAGCCGGAGGGCGTGGACACCCCGGGCGGCGAGCTGACCGTCGTCGGCGACTCGGACCAGTCCATCTACGCGTTCCGTGGGGCAGACATCCGCAACATCGTGGAGTTCGAGCAGGACTTCACGGACGCCGCCACCATCAAGCTGGAGCAGAACTACCGCTCCACGCAGACCATCCTGGACGCCGCCAACGCGGTGATCGCGCACAACCCGGACCGCCGCAAGAAGGACCTGTGGACCGCCGAGGGCGAGGGCCCGCGGATCATCGGCTACGCCGCGGAGAACGAGTCCGCGGAGGCCGAGTGGATCGCCTCCACCATCGATCGCCTGCAGGACGAGGAGGGGATCCGGCCCGCCGACGTCGCCGTGTTCTACCGGACCAACGCGCAGTCCCGTGCGCTCGAGGAGCGCCTGGTCACCCGCGGCATCCCGTACCGCGTCATCGGCGGCACCCGGTTCTACGACCGCAAGGAGATCAAGGACGCGCTCGCCTACCTGCGGGTGGTCGTCAACCCCGACGACGACGTCAACGTCCGCCGCATCCTCAACGAGCCCAAGCGGGGCATCGGGGACCGGGCCGAGGGCGCCGTCGCGGCGTGGGCCGAGCGCAACCGGGTGCCGTTCTTCACGGCGCTCCGCGGCGCGGAGAACGCGCCGGGCATGGCCACCCGCTCGCTGAAGGCCGTCCAGGGCTTCGTGCAGCTGATGGACGACCTCGCCCAGGTGGCCGAGTCCGCCGGGCCCGCCACCGTGCTGGAGGCCGTCCTCGAGCAGTCCGGCATGCTAGCCGCCCTGCGGGAGTCCGAGGACCTGCAGGACGAGTCCCGCGCGGACAACCTCGGCGAGCTCGTGGCCGTGGTCCGCGCGTTCGAGAAGGGCACCCCCGGGGGCACCCTCACCGACTTCCTCGAGCAGGTGGCGCTCGTGGCGGACGCGGACCAGCTGCCTGCCGCCCCGGACGTCGAGGGGGAGGAGCTGGCCGAGCAGCAGGGCCAGGTCACGCTCATGACCCTCCACACCGCCAAGGGTCTGGAGTTCCCCGTGGTGTTCCTCACGGGCATGGAGCACGGCGTGTTCCCGCACTCGCGCTCCCTCACGGACGAGAAGGAGATGGCGGAGGAGCGCCGCCTGGCCTACGTGGGCATCACCCGCGCCCGACGCCGCCTCCACCTCTCCCGCGCCGAGGCCCGCTCCCTGTGGGGCCAGCACCAGTTCAACCCGCCGAGCCAGTTCCTCGGGGAGATCCCCGAGGAGCTGATCGAGTGGGAGCGCGCCGGCACGGACCGCTCCTTCGGGGGCCTGACCAGCCTCGCCGGCGCGGGCACCTCCCGCTACGCGAACCGCTTCTCCGGGGGCGGGTCGGGCTCGGCCCGGCGCGGCTCCATGACCGGGGCCTGGGGCGACCGGGCCGCGGGCGGCGTCGGGGGCGGGCTCGCCTCGAACCGCCAGCAGCGGCTCACCCGCGGCGAGGAGGCCGCCGACCTCACCGTGCCGTCCTCGGTGGTGCGCGGCCGCGCGCCGTCCCGGGTGCAGCCCCAGAAGGAGGTCGTGGCGCTCTCCGCGGGGGACCGCGTGGAGCACGCGACGTTCGGGGCCGGGCGCGTGGACGCCGTCGTCGGGACGGGGGACAAGACCGTGGCCACGGTGACCTTCGACGCCGCCGGGGCGCAGAAGCGCCTGCTGCTGCGCTACGCCCCGCTGACCCGCGTGGAGGGCTGAGGCGCCCCCGGAATTCCGCGCCGGGACGGGGGAGGCAGGCCTCCGAACGGTCGGTCGGGTGCACTAGAGTGGGCGCTGGAACGCCGTCGTCCGCCGCTGCGCCGTGCCCTGCGCACGCACGCTCCCGGGGGGCGGCGGCGCCGAGGCCGGCGTGGTCACACAGGACGCGCGTCGGCAGTACCCAAGTCTTCGACTGAGAAGGACACCCACCGTGGACCTGTATGAGTACCAGGCGCGCGATCTGTTCGAGAAGCACGGGGTCCCCGTGCTGCAGGGCATCGTCGCCGAGACCCCCGAAGAGGCCAAGGCCGCAGCGGAGAAGATCGGCGGCGTGACCGTCGTCAAGGCGCAGGTGAAGGTCGGCGGCCGCGGCAAGGCCGGCGGCGTGAAGGTCGCCAAGACGGCCGACGAGGCCTACGAGCACGCCAAGGCCATCCTCGGCATGGACATCAAGGGCCACACCGTCAACAAGGTCATGATCGCCCAGGGCGCCGACATCGCCGAGGAGTACTACTTCTCCGTGCTGCTGGACCGCGCCAACCGCACCTACCTCGCCATGTGCTCCGTCGAGGGCGGCATGGAGATCGAGCAGCTCGCCGAGGAGCGCCCCGAGGCCCTCGCCAAGGTGCCCGTCTCCGCCCTGACCGGCCTCGACCAGGCCACCGCGGACACGATCGTCGCCGAGGCCGGCTTCCCCGAGGAGCTGCGCGCCGACGTCGCCGAGGTCATCCAGAAGCTCTGGGAGGTCTTCAAGAACGAGGACGCCACGCTCGTCGAGGTGAACCCGCTCGTGAAGACCGGCGACGGCACGATCCTCGCCCTCGACGGCAAGGTCTCCCTGGACGACAACGCCGAGTTCCGCCAGGCCGACCACGCCGGCCTCGTGGACAAGACCACCGAGGACCCGCTGGAGGCCAAGGCCAAGGCCAACGACCTCAACTACGTCAAGCTCGACGGCCAGGTCGGCATCATCGGCAACGGCGCCGGCCTCGTCATGTCCACCCTGGACGTCGTCGCCTACGCCGGCGAGAACCACGGCGGCGTCAAGCCCGCGAACTTCCTCGACATCGGCGGCGGCGCGAACGCCGAGGTCATGGCCGCCGGCCTCGACGTCATCCTGGGCGACGAGCAGGTCAAGTCCGTGTTCGTGAACGTCTTCGGCGGCATCACCGCGTGCGACGCCGTCGCGAACGGCATCGTCAAGGCCCTCGAGATCCTGGGCGACTCCGCCACCAAGCCGCTGGTCGTGCGCCTGGACGGCAACGCCGTGGAGGAGGGCCGCCGCATCCTGCAGGAGGCCGACCACCCGCTGGTCACCCTGGCCGCCACCATGGACGAGGGCGCCGACAAGGCCGCCGAGCTCGCCCACGCCGCGAACTGAACCGTCCCGGAAGGACTGAGGTAAAGACATGTCGATCTACCTGAACAAGGACTCCAAGGTCATCGTCCAGGGCATCACCGGCGGCGAGGGCACCAAGCACACCCGCCTGATGCTCAAGGCCGGCACGAACATCGTGGGCGGCGTGAACGCCCGCAAGGCCGGCACCACCGTGTCCCACGAGGACAAGGACGGCAACGCCGTCGAGCTGCCCGTGTTCGGCTCCGTGGCCGAGGCCATGGAGAAGACCGGCGCGGACGTGTCCGTGGCCTTCGTGCCGCCGGCCTTCGCCAAGGACGCCGCGATCGAGGCCATCGAGGCCGAGATCCCGCTGCTCGTGGTCATCACCGAGGGCATCCCGGTGCAGGACTCCGCGGAGTTCTTCGCCCTGTCCCAGTCGAAGACCGGCGAGGACGGCAAGCCGAAGACCCGCATCATCGGCCCGAACTGCCCCGGCATCATCACCCCCGGCGAGGCCCTGGCCGGCATCACCCCGGCGACCATCACCGGCTCCGGCCCCATCGGCCTGGTGTCCAAGTCCGGCACGCTGACCTACCAGATGATGTACGAGCTGAAGGACTTCGGCTTCTCCACCGCCATCGGCATCGGCGGCGACCCGGTCATCGGCACCACCCACATCGACGCCCTCGAGGCGTTCGAGGCCGACCCGGAGACCAAGGCCATCGTGATGATCGGCGAGATCGGCGGCGACGCCGAGGAGCGCGCGGCCGAGTTCATCAAGGCCAACGTCACCAAGCCGGTCGTCGGCTACGTGGCCGGCTTCACCGCCCCCGAGGGCAAGACCATGGGCCACGCGGGTGCCATCGTGTCCGGCTCCGCCGGCACCGCCCAGGCCAAGAAGGAGGCCCTCGAGGCCGCCGGCGTGAAGGTGGGCAAGACCCCCTCCGAGACCGCCGACCTCATGCGCGAGATCATGAAGGGCCTCTGAGCCCCGCTGATCCCGGGCTGAGCGCCTGACGACGACGCCCCCTCGCCTTCCACGTGGAAGGGAGGGGGCGTCGTCGTGTGCCGGGGCGGGGGATCCGTCAGCCGATGCTGCCGCCGACCAGCAGGCCGAGCAGATAGGTCACGGCGGCGGCGCCGTAGCCGATCATCAGCTGGCGCAGGCCGCGCCACAGCGGGGAGGAGCCGGAGAGCAGGCCCACGACGCCGCCGGTGAACAGCAGGGCGATGCCCACCAGGACCGCGGCGACGACGAGCGCCCCCAGGCCGGTCATGCCGAACAGGTACGGGAGGATCGGGATCAGCGCGCCCGAGGCGAAGAAGCAGAAGCTGGAGAGGGACGCGCCCCACGCCGAGCCGATCTCAGCGAAGGACTCCGAGTGGTCCACGGGGCCCTTCGAGCCGTCCGGGCGGGCGGAGAACTGCGGGTTGCAGTCGCAGGAGAGGTAGCCGAGGCGCTCGAGCGCGCGGTGCTTGGCGTCCTCCGGGGTCATGCCGCGCGCCAGGTACACCAGCTCCAGCTCGTTCCGGTCCAGGTCGAGGTGCTCGGCGGCCTCGAGGGTGATCTGGGTCGGCGAGGACGCCTCGAGCAGCTCGCGCTGGGACCGCACGGACACGTACTCGCCGGCCGCCATGGACAGGGCGCCGGCCAGCAGGCCCGCCACACCCGTGAACAGGACGACGGAGGAGGCCACGCCCGTCGCGCCGATGCCCATGACCAGGGCGAGGTTGGACACGAGGCCGTCGTTCATGCCGAACACGGCGGCGCGGAAGGAGCCGGCCAGCTGCTCGCGCCCCCGGGAGGCGAGCCCGCGGACGACCTCCTCGTGGATCTGCTCGTCCGCGGCCATGTGCTCGGTCGCGTCCTGGTCCTTGGCGTAGGGGGTGTCCGACTCGGCGCGCTGGGCCAGGGCGAGGACGAACACGGAGCCGAACACGCGGGCCAGGGCGCGCAGCAGGATGCGGTGCACGGAGGGGCGCGGGGGGTGCGCGGCGTGCTCGCCGAGCAGCGCGCGCCAGTGCTCCTCGTGCCGCTTCTCCGCCTCGGCCAGGCCGATGAGGATGTCCCGCTCGACGCCGTCCTTGCGGGCGGCGATGTCGCGGTAGATCTGGCCCTCGGCGATCTCGTCGGCGAGGTAGCGGCGCCAGCGTCGGACCTGTTCACGGGTGGGTTCGGGGAGTGCCGCGGGGGTGGCGGCATGGGCGGGACTCATGGGGCTCCATCGGACGGGCGGGATGCGGATGGGGCGCCGCCGTCGCGGGCCGCGGCGGCTGGGCGCGCTCGACCGGCCAGTCTACGCCGCCGCTACCATGGCCGCATGGACGCAGCGGAGACCCCCGACGGCCCCGAGGCCGCCGCGTACGACGGCGGCCGGCCGGCCTGGCAGCACCGCCTCCTGGCGGGTGGGGACGAGCCGGACCCCCGGTTCACGCTCGCCAACGAGCGTACGTTCCTGGCCTGGGTCCGGACGGCTCTGGCGCTGCTGGCCGGCGGGGTCGCGGTGGAGGCGTTCACCGGAGCCCTCTTCGCGCCACCGGTTCGGGTGGCGCTGAGCACGGTGCTGCTCGTCCTGGCGGCGCTGCTCGCCCTGGGCGCGGGTGCGCGATGGCTCCGGGTGGAGCGCGCGATGCGCCGCGGCCGTCCGCTGCCGCTGCCACTGATCGTCCCGGTCCTCGCGGGGGGTGTCGTGCTGGCCGTCGTGGTGCTGATGCTCGCCGTCGTCCTGCCGCGGGGCTGAGGCGATGCGTCTGCATCACGACCCGGGACTGCAGCCCGAGCGCACCGTGATGAGCTGGGGCCGCACGGTCCTGGCGCTGAGCGTCCTCAGCCTCACGTTCCTGAGGTGGTGGCCGGCCGTCGGCGCGTGGGCGTTCGGGCCTGCGGTGGTGGCGGCCGTCGGCGGGGCGGCGGTGCTGGCCACGCAGCGCCGGCGTTACGTGGCGCAGGCGGATGGGATCGCACGGGGGCAGGCCCGGCCGGCCCTGGCGTCGGTGGCCTGCATGGTCGCGCTGGTGGTGGGCTTGGCGGCTCTCGGGATCGCCGCCACGCTGCTGCACGCGGCATGATCCGCGGACGACGACGCCCCTCGCCTGCGCGGGCAGGTGAGGGGCGCCGTCGTGCCGCCGGGGGCGGACCGCTCAGCGGGCGATCATGCCGTGGGGGTCGATGATGAACTTGTCCACAGAGCCCTGGTCGAACTCCGCGTAGGCCTGGGGTGCCTCGTCCAGGCTGATCACGCGCGGGTTGACCATCTCCGTCAGGTACGGCATCCGGTCCCACAGGATCGACATCATCAGCTGGCGGTTGTAGCGCATGATGGGCGCCTGTCCGCCGATGATGTGGGGCGACTTGATCCAGGCCTTGCCGAAGTCCACCGGGAAGGTGCCCTCCTGCTCAGCCTTCGTCTCCGCGATCGGGTCCGGCCCGTAGATGCCGATGATGCCCGTGGCGCCGCCCGGACGGGTGATGTCCAGGACCTGGTTCACGGCGGCGATCGGCTGCATCTCATCGGACTCGGAGCCCAGGCCGTGGGCCTCGGAGCCGACGTAGTCCACCGCGCAGTCCACCATCGGCTCGCCGAGGATGTCGTTCACGGCGTCCTGCAGGTTCTCCGTGACGGAGAGGTCGATGGTCTCGCAGCCGTGCTTGCGCACCAGCTCCAGACGCGAGGCGTCCTGGTCGCCCACGATGATGCACGAGGCGCCCAGCAGTCGAGCGGCGGCCGCGGCGCACCGGCCCACGGGGCCGGCGCCGGCGATGTAGACGGTGGAGCCGGGCTTGGCGCCGGCCGCCATGAGACCGTGGAACGCCGTGGGGAGGATGTCCGAGAGCACGGCCAGATCCAGGATCTTCTCCATCGCCTGCTCCTGGTCCGGGAAGCGCAGCAGCTGGAAGTCGGCGTACGGCACGAACAGGTACTCGGCCTGTCCGCCCTGGAAGTTGCCCAGATTGAAGCCGTAGGCGGCGCACGCCTGCTCCGGGTTGGCGGTCTCACAGATCTCGGTGTGGCCGGCGCGGCAGTTGCGGCAGCGGCCGCAGGCCACGTTGAACGGCACGGAGACGAGGTCGCCCTCCTTCAGGAACTGGACGTCGCTGCCGACCTCCAGCACCTGGCCGGTCATCTCGTGACCCAGCACCATGCCCTCGGGCACGGGGAAGGAGCCGCGGTAGATGTGCAGGTCGCTGCCGCAGATGTTGGTGGCGACGATCTTGAGGATGACGCCGTGCGGGGCGGCGGAGCCGTCGGGCATCTCCAGCTTGGGGAAGTCCAGCTCGTCGACGCGCACGTCCTTGATGCCGTGGAATGCCACGGCGCGGTTCTTGGTGGTCATGAAACTGTTGCCTTTCTGTCTCCAATGACGCCCCCGACGGGGCGAGAGACGGGGCGAACCCGAGGGGGAGTCCCGGTCTCGGGCTGTATGGCGACACTAGGGGCCGGGAGGAGTCAGAGCAAGGTTCGCCCGCCGCCGCATCGCCTGGCCTGACCATCGTGCGGGCATTGGAGGACCGCAGGCCCCGGAATTCCCGGTCAGAGACGCTCTCGGGCCGCGGCGTCACCAAGGCCCAGTTCACGGTCCACCACGCCTCCGGCATCCCCTCCGCCATCCAGGACGCGTGGGCCGAGGCCGTCACCGTCCCGCAGGGGCCGGTGTGGGTGGAGATCCCGCAGGACGTGCTGCTCGGCGAGGTCATGGTGCCCCTGGTCGAGGACGCCCTGGCCGTGCCCTACGACCACGCGCCGCGCGCCGAGCTCGTGGCCGAGTCCGTGCGCTGGCTGCGCGGGGCGGAGCGGGTGGCGATCGTGGCCGGCGGCGGCGTGCGCCGCTCCGGCCGGGCCGCGATGGAGAGCCTGCGGGAGGTCGCGGAGCAGCTCCAGGCCCCCGTGGTCTGCTCCCCCGGTGGCAACACCGCCTTCCCGTGGGAGCACCCGCTCAGCCTCGGCGGCTGGGTGGAGGACCGGCACGTCACGGACCTGCTCGAGGACGCGGAGGTGCTCCTCGTCGTCGGCTCCTCGCTCGGCGAGGTCACCTCGAACTACTTCACCCTCGAGCCCCGCGGCCGGCTCATCCAGGTCGACGCCGAGCCGCGCGTCCTCGAGACCAACCACCCCACCCTCGGCGTCCGGGCCGACGCCGGCCAGGCGCTCGAGGCCCTCGCCGCCGCCCTGCGCGGCGCCGACCGCCGCCCTGCCGTCTGGCACGGCCGCACCGCTGCGCAGACGGTGGCGGGGGTCAACGCGCGCATCACCGCCCGCCTCGACGCTCAGGACCTGGACCGCGAGCGCCGGCTCCTGGCGGACATCCGCGCCGCCGTCCCGTCGACCATGCAGACGTACTGGGACATGACGATCGCCGCCTACTGGGCGTGGAACTGCTGGGACGCGAAGTCTGGACAGTTCCACTCCGCGCAGGGCGCGGGCGGCCTGGGCTATGCATTCCCGGCCGCGTTCGGCGGCGCGGTGGGCCTGGCCCACCAGGGACGCACCGGGATCGACGGGCGCGTGCTCGCCGTCGCCGGCGACGGCTCGGCGATGTACTCCCTCGCCGAGCTCGCGGCCGCCAGGCAGCACAGCGCGGCGGTGACGTGGCTGATCATCGACGACGGCGGGTACGGCATCCTGCGCGAGTACATGGAGGGCGCGTTCGGCCAGGCCACGGCCACCGAGCTCGACCGGCCGGACTTCCAGGCCCTCGCCGCCTCCTTCGGCGTGCCCGCCGAGACGGTGGGAGTGGAGGACGTGCGCGGCGCGCTCGAGCGCGCGTTCCAGGCGGACGGGCCGAACGTCGTCGTGGTGCAGACCCGCCTGGCGATGTGGGCGCCGAGCCACCTCGGGGAGGCCCCGGAGGTCTGAGGCGGCCCGGCGCGGCTCAGCGGGGGTCGGCGGCCTCGAGCGGCTCGTAGTCCGGCCCCGCCCCGGCGGGCCGACCGGGGACGAGGGCCCGGGCCACCGCCTTGGGGACGCGGGAGACGACGGTCTCCAGCGGACCCTGGGCGGACACCCGCCGCCACAGGGTCGCGAAGGACACCAGCAGCACCAGCTGACCCACGAAGAACCACCCCCGCCGCTCCTCCCACCCGGGCACGGTCAGGAGCAGCAGGTGCGAGACGTACACCGTCAGGGACATCGACCCGGCCGCGCGCAGGGGCTCCGTCCAGGCGGGCAGGGAGCCGTCGGGGCGCATCAGGCCCGACGTGAGCATCAGGACGAAGCCGACCACCGCCGCGGCCACGCCCACGGCGTGCAGGGTGGACAGCGGCGTGTCCAGGTGGGGTCCCCGGGCGGCCAGCCACCACGGGGTGGTCGAGAGCATCTCCGCGCTGAGGCCGCGGGAGGCCCGCAGCTCCACGAGGTCGGGCCGGATGCCGGTCACCTCGGCGATGCGCTCGCGGCCGTCCCAGACGTGCAGGGCGGCCCAGCTCAGGCCCGCGGCCACCCCGGTGGCGGCGAGCCCGCCGACCGCCACGAAGGCCTGGCGTTGGCGGTCGAAGATGTTGAGGCGAGCCGCCGCCATGCCGGCGCACACATACGCCATCCAGGTGATCGCCGGGTAGGTGCCGGTCACGAAGAGCTGGATGAGGGTCGGGCCGGGCCGGGTGAAGAGGGAGATGAGGGTGGGGTCGAAGCCCGGCACCGGTGTGCCGGTGGAGACCAGGACCATGCGCAGCACCGGCCCGATCAGCAGGGCGGCCGCCGCGCACAGCGCCAGCGCCGCGGGCCCGAGCCCCAGCAGCGGGATCGCCAGCAGGAACAGCATCGCGTAGTAGGGGAGGATGTCATACGCCGGGAAGTCGATCAGGTTCAGCCCGAGGCCGATCACGAGCAGCATGACGGCGCGGACGGCGATCGCGGCGCGCGCCCGCTGCAGGTCCCGTCCCCGGGCGCCCCGGCTCCCCCCGGAGAGGAAGATCAGGGTGATGCCGGCCAGGAACGCGAAGACCGCGGCCGCGTTGCCGGCCACCACCGTGCCGATGAATCCGCCGAGGCCGCGGTCGTCGATGGCGTCCGCCCACACGTGCACGGCCATCATCCCGGCGAGGGCGAGGAACCGGGCCAGGTCCAGGCCGTGCAGGCGCCGGGCCGAGCGCAGCGCCTGGGTCCGCCAGCTGACCGGCGGGGCACCCCGATGGCCGACCTTGCCGGGTGGGGGCGGTGGCGGCGGGGGCGCCGCCGTATCCGGGGCCGCGTCCGCGCGTCGGCGGGAGACGTCCGTCCACGGGGTGCGCGACGGACGCCGTCCGGGGGCGGGCCGTGCCTCGGTGAAGTCACCCTCGGGCGGCTCGGCCAACGGGTCCTGACGATGCTTCGGGGTCACGACGTCGGCTCCTCTCGTGCAGGGGTGCTCGTGGCGACGACCGGGATCGGCCCGGTCTGCGGGCGCTCGTCCGCGTCCAGGTGATCGGCGCGGGCACGAGCGCGGGTCGCGGTGTCACCGGTGGCCGTGGCCGCGGGGGCGTCCTGCACCGCCCGGATCGGGTTGCCGGACCAGTCCGAGTGCCCGGGGACCGCGTCCTCCCGCAGCACGAGCGAGCCCGGGCGCACGGTGGCACACGGGCCCAGGCTGGAGCCCGGGAGCATGAAGGAGTTGGGCCCGAGGGTCGCACCCTCGTCCAGCCGGACCGGCTGCATCGTCATCACCCGGTCGTGGAACAGGTGGGTCTGCAGCACGGTCCCGCGGTTCACCGTCGCGTTGTCCGCGATCGAGACCAGGTCCGTCTCCGGCAGCCACCAGGACTCCACCCACGCGTTCCGGCCGATCTCCACGCCCATCCACCGCGCCCACATGGTCAGCACGGGGGAGCCCAGGCCGATGCGGATCAGCGAGGGGACCGCCAACACCTCGACGAAGGCGTCCATCAGCTCGTTGCGCCAGACGAACGAGGAGAACAGGGGACGGTCCTGGGGCACGAACTCGCCCACCAGCGCCCACTTGAACAGCACCGGCATCGCCGAGGCGATGAGCGCGGCGGCCACCGCCGCCGGCAGGGACGCCACGGTGGCGACGACGACGCCGCGCAGCGGGTCCGAGCCCTGGCCCGAGGCTCCCATGTACACGGTGGCGAGGAAGTAGACCACGGCGATGTCCAGCCAGCCCACGATGAAGGCGGGCACGAACCGGCACAGCTCCACCGCCCAGCGGGCGGCCTTGAGACGCCGGGGCGGTGCGAAGGTGGCCGCGGCGTCGGCCGCCACCTTCACACGGGGGATGGCCGTGGGGCTGCGGCCCAGCCAGGACGTGCCCGGTGGGGGCCGGTGGGGAGAGACGCCCAGGACCGCCACCAGGGCGTCGTCCGGCAGATCGCGGTCCGGCCCGACGATCGCCGAGTTGCCGACGAAGGAGCCGCGACCGATCACCGTGGAGCCGATGTGGACCCATCCGCGTCCGACGCGGGGCACGGCGGCCATGGAGTGGTCGGCCAGGAAGGCCCCGTCCTCCACGACCGTCAGGTGGGGGATCGTCTCCACCGTGGAGATCTCCACGTTCCGGCCGATCCGCGCGCCCATCAGCCGCATGAGCCAGGGGGTGGCCGAGGAGGCGTAGACGGGATAGGTGCCGACCAGGGTGCGGCGCATGACGTTCTGGATGCTCCACGCCGCCCACGCCTGGAGCGAGTGCGCGGGATAGAAGCCCGGCTTGACGAGGGGGGGGCGAGCAGCCGGACGAAGGCCGAGACCAGAAGGAACCAGGTGGGCACGGCCAGGACCACCACCACCGGGACCCACAGCGCCATCACGGGGAGGACGTCCCGGAAGTCGGTCGCCCCGCGCAGCGGGCTCAGCACCAGCACCACCCAGGGCAGCAGGGCGACCATGGGCAGCAGGGCGAGGACGGCCAGCGTGAACATCTGGCCCGCCGCGGCCAGGGCCACCGGCCATGCGCGGACGCCCCGGGCCGCCCGCGGGTCCTCCGAGGGCCACGTGACGCCGGCCTCCCCCAGCCGGCGCAGTGGGGAGCCGCCCCAGTACTCGTGGGCCGGGACCGAGGACGCCACCCGAGAACCGGCCTGGATCTCCGCCCAGGAGCCCACCCGCACGCCGGGCAGCACGATGCTGCGTGCACCGATGCGGGCGTGGTCGCCGACCACGATCTCACCCAGGACGAACGTGCCGGCCTCGACCCAGTGGCCGTGCAGGTCCGCCTCGGCGCCCACGCTGACGCCGTGGCCGATCCGCACCAGGCCGGTGGCCGAGGGCATGTGATCCAGGTGGGCGCCGCGACCGACCCGAGTGCCGAACATGCGGTGGACGTGCGAGGCTGCGGGCCCCCCGAGCAGGTATTCCAGCCTCGCCGTGGCGATCGCCCGGTCCGCGGCCCACACCCGCAGGTGGGTGAGGCCACCGCGGCGGTAGCGGCCCGGCCGCAGCCCGGCGTTCAGCACTCGCACGACGAGCGCGGTGCCGTAGAGCCGCCCGGGGACGGAGAACAGCACGGCCCAGGCGATCAGCGTCGGCAGCACCGGGGGCGTGACCACCCAGCCGGCCCCGAAGAACTGGCCCAGCGCCCAGATCGCCACGGTCGCTCCGGCCACGTAGCGCAGACCGGCGACCCCGGTCAGGGCCGTCACCCAGGCGATCTGCGCGGGGCCGGTGAAGCGCGGCATCGCGGCCGGCTGCCGCCGTTCGACACGGGGCCCGGAGTCCGCCATGCCGGCGAGGAGGTCCGCCATCCCGGCCAGGGTGGGGTTGGCGTACACCTGCGGGAACTCGAGCTGCGGGTGGTGCTCGCGCAGTGCGGTGACGAGGTGGGCCACGGCCACGGAGCTGCCGCCGAGGGCGAAGAAGTCGGACTCGGGCGTCAAGGGCGCCGGGCCGAGCACGGCGGTCCACCGCTCTGCGAGCCAGCGCAGGTCCTCGGGCAGCGGTGGGGCCTCGCCGGCGTCGAACGGCAGCGGCCACGGCAGCGCTGTGCGGTCGACCTTCCCGGAGGACTTCATCGGAGCTCGTCCACGACGGCGAGGGTGGGGACCGCGCCGCCAGGCAGTCGCTCGCCCATGAGCTCGCGGATGCGGGGCAGGTCCAGCTCGACGCCCTTCTCCGGCATCAGGTAGCCCACGAGCACCGCGGTCCCGGAATCCGTGAGCTGCACCGCGGCGGCCCCGGCCCGGACTCCGGGCATGGCGGTCAGGTGGGCGTCCACCTCCCCGAGCTCGATGCGCTTGCCGCTGATCTTCACCTGGTCGTCGATGCGGCCGGCGAACACCAGGCCCTCGGGTTCCGCGACCACCATGTCCCCGGTCCGGTAGCACCGGTCCCACCCCAGGGCCGCCAGCGGGGCATACTTCTCGGCGTCCTTCTCCGGGTCCAGGTAGCGGCCCAGTCCGACCCCGCCGATCACGAGTTCGCCCGCCTCGCCCCAGCGCACCGGCCTGCCCCTCGGGTCCACGACGGCCAGCTTCCAGCCCGGCACGGGCAGGCCGATCCGGACCTCCTGGCCCGGGCGCAGGATCGCGCCGGAGGCGATCACGGTGGCTTCGGTGGGGCCGTAGGTGTTCCAGAGTTCGCGGTCCTGCGTCGCCAGGCGCGCCACGAGCTCGGGTGGGCACGCCTCGCCGCCGAAGATGAGCAGGCGGATGCCGACCAGCGAGTCGTCCGGCCAGAGGGCCGCGAGCGTCGGGACGGTGGAGATGGCGGTGAGCCGCTTCTGTGCGATCCACGCGCCGAGGTCCGGACCCGACCGGACGACCTCGCGCGGAGCCGCGATCAGGGCCGCGCCGTGCCGCCAGGCCAGCCACATCTCCTCGCACGAGGCGTCGAAGCTGACGGCGAGGCCGGCCATCACACGGTCGCCCGGGCCGAGCGGGTCGTCCTGGAGGTACATCCGCGCCTCGGCGTCGACGAGCGCGGCCGCGTTGCGATGGGTGATGGCCACCCCCTTCGGCAGCCCCGTGGTGCCGGAGGTGAAGATGATCCAGGCGTCGTCCTCGAGACCCGGTGCGCCCGTCCGGCGCAGCGGGGCGACGCCGTCCACGGGGGTGATCGCCATGCCCTCGCCCATGACGCACGCGACGGCGGCCTCGCCGAACACCGTCTCGGCGCGGGAGGCGGGGTCGTCCCAGTCGACGGGCACGTACGCCGCGCCCGACAGCAGGATCGCCACGAGGGCCACGTACAGGTCCGTCGTGCCCGAGGGCACGCGGAGACCGACCCGGTCACCGGGCCCGATCCCCGCCTCACGCAGCCGTGCGGCGACCTGCTCCGCCCGCGCCAGCAGCTGCGTGTAGTTCAGCGCCTCCGACCCGCCGGGGCCATGGCCCTCCAAGGCGACGGCGTCGGGGTGGGCCGCCGCGGTCGCCTTCAGAATGTCGACGAGGGTCCGGGGTGCCGGAGGCGGCTCCACCGGGTAGAGGGCGCGGTCCTCGGACTCCACGGCGCTCGTGGCCGCCGCCGACTCTCGGGACGGGTCGGACTGCTGCGTCGTCATCCTGCCACTCTCCTTCGGCGAGCCGGGGGCCGACCGGCGCCGGAGCCGCTGACTCGACCGTGAGATGGTGGGTCGCCTTTATATCGCATATGGCTGAGCAATGGAAGTGGACCGACGGGTAGGTTGAGGCGCCGGCCAAGGCGTCGGGGCGGTTGCGGGCGTCCCGCCGGTGTCAGTAACTTCCCAGAAAACGTCCTGGAATTATTCCGCCGATCTCACGGAAACGTCCTGCAGCCGTTGCCATGCTGGCCTCTCGACGCGGCCCGCCACCCGGCGGGCGCCCCACGAGAGGAACTCCATGGCCCCCTGGCTCCCGACCCGCTCCCGCGCCGAAGATGCCGAGCGCGTTGCGGCGGGAGACGAGCGTGCCGACGTCGAAGGCGGCGCCCTGGTCTTCGACGTCCTCGGCCGGGCGGTGGAAGGCCCGGCCCTCGAAGG
>NZ_JAKRNH010000031.1:0-22531 GCF_022346985.1 Micrococcus sp. ACRRV | reverse complement strand
CCTTCGACAGGGGTGGAGCGAGGGGCTCGTGCGTCGGCGGGGTGGAGCGGATCGGCGCGACACGAAATGTCGCTGGACCGACTATAGGACTTCCATCTACATTCAGAGTGTCGCACGTCACACTCGCGACGCACCAGTCGCCCGCCGCCCCAGGAGGACCCATGACCACCACATCCGTGACCGAGCGCCTCCGCGCCGCCCGTGACCTGCTCGTGGAGTGCCAGGAGGACTACGACCGCGCCCGCGCGGAGTTCGAGTGGCCGCGCTTCGAGCACTTCAACTTCGGCTTCGACTGGTTCGACCAGCTCGCCGCCCGCCCGGACCGCGCCGACGTCCCCGCGCTGATCATCTCCGACGCCGGCGGCGGACACCTCTCCCGCACCTACGCCGAGCTCTCCGCCGCCTCCAACCGGGCCGCGAACTGGCTCCGCGAGCGGGGCATCACCCCCGGCGACCGTGTGATCCTCATGCTGGACAACCAGGTCGAGCTCTGGGAGCTCATGCTCGCCTGCATCAAGCTGCGCGTGGTCATGGTCCCCACCACCACGCAGATGACCTCCGCCGACCTCGCCGACCGCGTCGAGCGCGCCGAGGCCCGCTGGGTGGTCGCCTCCTCGGAGCACCTCGCCAAGTTCGACGGCGTGGACTCCGGGCTGCACCTGGTGCACATCCCCGGCGTCGACGCGCAGGGGGACGCGCGCACGGCCCCCGTCGTCGCCGGCCACGAGGTGCTCTCCTACGACGACGCGGCCTCCGCCTCCCCCGAGCTGACCCCCGACTCCCCCACGCCCGCGGACGAGACCCTGCTGCTGTACTTCACCTCCGGCACCACGTCCAAGCCGAAGCTGGTGGAGCACACCCACACGTCCTACCCGGTGGGGCACCTGACCACCGTGTACTGGATCGGCCTGCAGCCCGGCGACGTGCACCTGAACGTCGCCTCCCCCGGCTGGGCGAAGCACGCCTGGTCGAACTTCTTCGCCCCGTGGATCGCGGAGGCCACGATCTTCGTGCACAACGCCCGCAAGTTCGACGCCGCCGCGCTCATGGCGGACATGGACGAGTTCGGCGTGACCTCCCTGTGCGCCCCGCCCACCGTGTGGCGCATGCTCATCAAGGCCGACCTCTCCCTGCTGAAGACGCCGCCGGTGAAGACGATCTCCGCCGGCGAGCCCCTCAACGCCGAGGTGATCGACCAGGTGCACCGCGCGTGGGGCACCACCATCCGCGACGGCTTCGGCATGACCGAGACCACCCTGCAGATCGCCAACACCCCCGGGCAGAAGCTCGTGATCGGCTCCATGGGCCGGCCGCTGCCGGGCATGGACGTCGTGCTGATCGACCCGCTCACCGGCGAGGAGGCTGCCGAGGGCGAGATCTGCCTGCGCCTGGATCCCCGCCCCGTGGGCCTGCTGAAGTCCTACTACGGCAACGAGGAGAAGACCGCCGAGGTGTTCCGGGACGGCGTCTTCCACTCGGGGGACATCGCCTCCCTCGACGAGAGCGGCGTGCTCACCTACGTGGGCCGCGCGGACGACGTCTTCAAGTCCTCGGACTACAAGATCAGCCCGTTCGAGCTGGAGTCCGTGCTCGTGGAGCACCCGGCCGTCATGGAGGCCGCGATCGTGCCCTCCCCGGACGAGGTGCGCCTGGCCGTGCCCAAGGCGTTCGTCACCCTGGCGCCCTCCTACGAGCCCACGGCGGAGACCGCCCGGCAGATCCTCCAGCACACGCTGACGCAGCTGCCGCCCTACAAGCGCATCCGCCGCATCGAGTTCCGGGAGCTGCCGAAGACCATCTCCGGCAAGATCCGCCGCGTGGAGCTGCGCAAGGCCGAGGCCGAGCGCGCCGAGACCGGCCAGGCCCCGGAGGGCTACGGCGTCGAGCACCGCGAGGACGACCTGGACCTCAAGCGCTGAGCGGCGCACCGACCCCTAGGATGTCTGGGATGAGCACTCGTGATCCCCTCCCCCAGGACCCCATCCGGGAGGCCGCCCGGAACTGGGAGCACCACGGCTGGGGCGAAGTGGCGGCCCCCATGGCGGCGGTCACCGCGATCATGCGCACGCAGGCGATCCTGCTGGCCCGCACGCAGGCGGTGCTCAAGCCGTTCGGCCTGACGTTCGCCCGGTACGAGCTGCTGGCGCTGCTGAACTTCTCCCGGGAGAGGCGGCAGCTGATGTCGAAGGCGGGGGCGCTGCTGCAGGTGCACCCGACCTCCGTGACCAACGCCGTCGACCGCCTGGAGGCCGCCGGCCTCGTGGAGCGCCAGCCCCACGAGACCGACCGCCGTGCCCTCGTCCTCGCCCTGACGGACGAGGGCCGACGCGTGGCGGACGCCGCCACCGAGGCGCTGAACGCCGAGGTGTTCGGGGCCACCGGCTTCACCGACGACGACGTCACCGCCCTGAACGAGATCCTCGGCCGGTTCCGGGCGGGCTCAGGCGACTTCGAGGCCTGAGCCCGCCCGGGGCCGCCGGCTCAGCGGGGCTCGAGGCGCACGGCGCCGTCGAGCCGGATGGTCTCGCCGTTGAGGAACGGGTTGGAGACGATCTGCTCCACGAGCAGCGCGTAGTCGTCCGGGGCGCCCAGGCGTGCCGGGTGCGGGGTCTTGGTGGAGAGGGCCTCGCGGGCGGCCTCGGGCAACCCGGCCATCATCGGGGTCTCCATGAGGCCGGGGGCGATCGTCACCACGCGCACCTGGCTCGCGGCGAGCTCGCGCGCGGCCGGCAGGGTCAGCGCCGCCACGGCGCCCTTGGAGGCGGAGTAGGCGATCTGCCCGATCTGGCCGTCGAACGCGGCCACGGAGGCGGTGTTCACGATCACGCCGCGGTCCTCACCCCAGAGCTCCTGGTCCTTCATGACGGCGGCGGCGCGGGCCATCATCGTCACGGTGCCGACCACGTTGATGGCCAGCACGCGGGAGAGGGCCTCGGCGGCCAGGGGACCGTCGCGCCCCACGAGCTTGCCGGGGGTGGCCACGCCCGCGCAGTTCACGAGCACGCGCAACGGCCCGGCCTCGAGCGCGGCCGCCACGGCCTGCTCGGCGGTGGCCTCGGCGGTGACGTCGCCCGTGATGAACCGCGCGCGCTCGCCCAGGGAGGCGACGGCGTCGGCGCGCAGGCTCTCCCCCTCACGGTCGGGCAGGTCCACCACGACGACGGCGGCGCCCGCCTCCGCCAGTCGGCGCGCCGTCGCGTGGCCGAGGCCGGAGGCCCCTCCCGTGACGATGGCGCTCGCGCCCTGCAGGTCCAGCGACTCGCGTCGTGCCATGGTCTCCTCTTCTCCGCCGGTTCTCCGGCCTCGTGTGGGCGGCGTCCGGCCGTCCGGGCGCCCTGTGGTCCGCCCTCAGGGTAGGAGGGAGACGTGAGTCCGGTCACCATCCCCGCACCCTCGGTCCCGAATATTTCACCAGATGAATATTGCACGTCCGATGATCTCCACCTAGGCTGAATGAGACGCCGGTCACACCCGCGGCCCCGCCGCCCGCACGAGGAGAAGCCATGTCCCAGCAGAGCCAGACCCAGCAGACCATCCCGCACTTCGTCCACGGCGCACGCACGGGCACGGACGCCGCCCGCACCTCGGACGTGTTCGACCCCTCCACCGGCCAGGTCCAGGCCCGCGTGGCCCTGGCCTCCCCGGAGGAGGTCACCGCCGCCGTGGACTCCGCCGCCGAGGCGTTCCGCACCTGGTCCGCCATGAACCCGCAGCGCCGCGGGCGGGTCCTGCTGACGTGGGTGGACCTGATCAACGCGAACGCGGACGAGCTCGCCGAGACCCTCTCCCGCGAGCACGGCAAGACCTTCGAGGACGCCAAGGGCGACATCCAGCGCGGCGTCGAGGTCGTGGAGTTCGCGGCCGGCGCCCCGCACCTGCTCAAGGGCGAGTTCTCCACCTCCGCCGGCACCGGGATCGACGTGCACTCGCTGCGCCAGCCCCTCGGCGTCGTCGCGGGCATCACCCCGTTCAACTTCCCCGCCATGATCCCGCTCTGGAAGGCGGGCATCGCCCTGGCCGCGGGCAACACCTTCGTGCTCAAGCCCTCCGAGCGGGACCCCTCCGTGCCGGTCCGCCTGGCCGAGCTGGCCCTCGAGGCCGGCCTGCCTGCCGGTGCACTCAACGTGGTGCACGGGGACAAGGCCGCCGTGGACGCGCTGATCGACGACCCGCGCGTCAAGGCCGTCGGCTTCGTGGGCTCCACGCCCATCGCCCAGTCGATCTACGAGCACGCCGCCCGCCGCGGCAAGCGCGCCCAGTGCTTCGGCGGCGCCAAGAACCACGCCGTGATCATGCCGGACGCGGACCTGGAGATGGCCGCGGACGCCCTGATCGGCGCCGCGTTCGGCTCCGCCGGCGAGCGCTGCATGGCCATCTCCGTGGCCGTGCCCGTGGGCGAGGAGACCGCCGACCGCCTGGTCGCCCTGCTGCGCGAGCGCATGGCCTCCCTCACCGTGGGCCCGTCCCTGAACCCGTCCTCCGACTTCGGCCCGGTGGTCTCCGCGCAGGCCAAGGAGCGCATCGAGTCGCTCATCCAGGCCGGCGTGGACGAGGGCGCCGAGCTCGTCGTGGACGGCCGCGGCGTCGTCGTGGAGGGCCACGAGGGCGGCTTCTACGTGGGCGCCACCCTCTTCGACCGCGTGCGCAAGGGCATGCGCATCCACGCGGAGGAGGTCTTCGGCCCGGTGCTCTGCGTGGTCCGCGCGAAGGACTACGAGGAGGCCCTCTCCCTGCCCAGCGACCACGAGTACGGCAACGGCGTGGCGATCTTCACCCGCGACGGCGACACCGCCCGCGACTTCAGCACGCGCGTCGAGTGCGGCATGGTCGGCGTCAACGTCCCGATCCCCGTGCCGATCGCCTACTACACCTTCGGCGGCTGGAAGGCGTCCGGCTTCGGCGACCTCAACCAGCACGGCACGGACGGGCTGAAGTTCTACACCAAGACCAAGACCGTCACCACGCGCTGGCCCTCCGGCCCGCGCCAGGGCGGGGCCGCCGCCTCCGAGGGCGCCAGCTTCGTGATGCCCGCCGGGTCCTGACCGGACCGCGAGAGAACCGAGGAGCACCTGATGAGCCAGAGCCAGACCCCCTCCGCCTCCCTGCCCGGCACGGTCGCCTTCATCGGCCTGGGCAACATGGGCGGCCCCATGGCCGCCAACCTGGTGGCCGCCGGCGTGACCGTGCGCGGCTTCGACCTGGTCCCCGCCGCCGTCGAGGCCGCCCGGGCCACGGGCGTGGAGATCGCCGACGACGCCGCCTCCGCCGTCCCCGGCGCGGACGTGGTGATCACCATGCTGCCCAACGGCGCGCTCGTGCGCGGCGTGTACGAGGGCACCGCCGACGCCCCCGGACTGCTGGGCGCCGCCGACCCGGACACCCTGTTCCTGGACTGCTCCACCATCAGCACCTCCGAGGCGCAGGAGGTGGCCGCCCTCGCCGAGGCCGCGGGCCACCGCGCCGCGGACGCCCCGGTCTCCGGCGGCGTCGTGGGCGCCCAGGCGGGCACGCTCGCCTTCATGGTGGGCGGCTCCGTGGAGGTGTTCGAGGAGATCCGCCCGCTGCTGGAGGTCATGGGCTCGCGGATCGTGCACTGCGGCGGCAACGGGCTCGGCCAGGCCGCCAAGGTCTGCAACAACATGCTCCTGGCCATCAGCCAGATCGGCGTGGCCGAGGCGTTCGTCCTCGGCGAGCGGCTCGGCCTGGAGCACCAGGTGCTCTTCGACGTGATGTCCGAGGCCACCGGCCGCTGCTGGTCGCTCACCGCCAACTGCCCGGTCCCCGGCCCGGTGCCCACCTCCCCCGCCAACCGGGACTTCGAGGGCGGCTTCGCCGGGGCGCTCATGGCCAAGGACCTCGGCCTGGCCCTCAAGGCCCTGGACGAGCAGCACGTGGGCGCCGAGATGGGGCGCCTGGCCCAGCGCACCTACGCCGCCTACGCTGACGGCGAGGGCGCCCGGAAGGACTTCTCCGGGATCATCGAGACCGTCCGCGAGGCAGGGAAGGACACCGCCGCATGAACGAGCAGAACCGCACCGAGGCCGCCGAGGCCGAGCAGCCCGTGATCGTCGGCCGGGACGGCCGCGTGGGCCGCATCCAGCTGAACCGCCCGAAGGCGCTCAACGCGCTGAACGCGGCGACGATGGAGGCCGTCGTGGCCGCCGCCGTCGAGATGGACGCGGACCCGGAGGTGGGAGCGATCCTGCTGCTGGGCTCCGCCAAGGCCTTCGCCGCCGGCGCGGACATCAAGGAGATGAAGGACAAGGACGCCGCGGACATGTACGCGGCCGACTGGTTCCGCCGCTGGGAGGACCTCGCCCGGCTGCGCACCCCGATCGTGGCGTGCGTGCAGGGCTACGCCCTCGGCGGCGGCTGCGAGCTCGCCATGATGGCGGACGTGCTCGTGGCCGGGCGCTCCGCGAAGTTCGGCCAGCCGGAGATCACCCTGGGCGTGCTGCCCGGCATGGGCGGCTCCCAGCGCCTGACCAAGTCGGTGGGCAAGGCCAAGGCCATGGACATGGTCCTCACCGGCCGCATGGTCGAGGCCGAGGAGGCCGAGCGCATGGGCCTGGTCTCCCGCCTCGTGGAGGACGAGGACGCCGTGGCCACCGCCGAGGAGGTGGCCGCCACGATCGCCGGGTTCTCCAAGCCCGTGGCGCAGATGAACAAGGAGGTCGTGCTCAACGCCTTCGAGACCCCGCTGACCCAGGGCCTCGTGTTCGAGCGCCGCGTGTTCCACGGCGTGTTCTCCTCCGAGGACCAGGCCGAGGGCATGGCCGCGTTCGCGGAGAAGCGCTCCCCCGTCTGGAAGCACCGCTGAGAGGAGTCCCATGAGCGAGCAGACCAGCACCCCCCAGGCCGCAGCCGAGGACGAGGTCCTCTTCGAGGCCGCCGACGGCGTCGGCGTCATCACCCTGAACCGACCCAAGGCGCTCAACGCCCTCTCCCACGGCATGGTGGTCGCGGTCCGCGAGCAGCTCGCCGCCTGGGAGGAGGACCCGGCGGTGCGCGCCGTCGTCGTCCGCGGGGCGGGCGAGCGCGGCCTGTGCGCCGGCGGCGACGTGGTCTCCCTGCACGGGATGATCACTACCGGCCGGGCCGCGGAGGCCATGGGGTACTTCGAGGACGAGTACGCCATGAACCACGCGATCTCCGTCTACCCGAAGCCCTACGTGGCGTTCATGGACGGGTTCGTGCTGGGCGGCGGCGTGGGCGTGTCCGCCCACGGCTCCCACCGGGTGGTCACGGAGCGCACCCGGATCGGCATGCCGGAGACCGGCATCGGGTTCACGCCCGACGTCGGCGGCTCCTGGCTGCTGGCCCGCGCGCCCCGGAACCTGGGCCGCCACCTCGGCCTGACCTCGGCCTTCGCCACGGGCGCCGACGCCCTGGAGCTCGGCTTCGGCGACGTCCTCGTGGACTCGGGGGACCTGGACGCGATCGTCGCCGAGCTGCGCGCCGAGGTGGGCTCCGCCGGCGACGACGCGGACGCGGCGCACGCCGCCGTGGACGCGGTGCTGGCACGGCACGCCCGCCCCGCGTCGGAGGCACCGCTGCTCGCGGACGCCGAGTGGCTGGAGCCGGCCTACGCGCACGACCGCGTGGAGGACGTCCTCGCAGCCCTGGAGGCCACCGCCGCGGACCACGCGGACGAGGGCGTCCGCACCCGCGCCGCCGAGGCCGCGGAGACCGTCCGCGCCAAGTCCCCCACCGCCGTGAAGGTCACCCTGGAGGCCCTGCGCCGTCTCGGCGACCGCGCCGGCGGGACGGGACGCCGCGAGGGCGTCGCCGCGGCCCTGGAGCAGGAGCACACCCTGGCCTCCCACCTGACCCGCGGCCACGACATGGCCGAGGGCATCCGCGCCCAGCTCGTGGACAAGGACCGGAACCCGCAGTGGTCCCCGGCCACTGTGGAGGAGGTCTCCGACGAGGCCGTGGCGGCCCACTTCGGCCCCGGCGAGGACGCCCCGCTGCGCCTGCGCTGACCCTGTGCCGGGCCGCCCCCGTGGCGGGCCGGCACAGGGTCAGTGCCGCGGCCGGTACGCTGACGCCTCGTGGACGAGATCACCCTGAACCCCGACGCCGACGCCCGCTGGCGCGGCCCGCGCCGCCTCCTCCTGGGTCGGCCCGAGCAGCTGGCCGGCCTGCGTCGCCGCGAGACCGCGGAGATCCAGGGCGACACCCTGCATCCCGGCGACTGGGAGGTCGGCCCGTGGGTGCGGGACCTCGACGGCCGCCCCACCGGCGCCGCCGCCTGCGTGGCCGCGGACAACCTCACCGCGGTCGCCCTGCACTGGGCCGCCGCCGAGGCCTACGACGCGATGGTCACCACCCAGCTGCAGGTGAACGTCCTGCGCCCCCTGCCCGTGTTCGACCCGGCCGACCCCGCCGACCGGCCCCGCCTGCGGATGCTCGGCACCCCCCTGTCCACGGACGCCCTCGGCGGCTGCGCCCGGGGCGTGATCGTCGACGACGACGGCACCGCCTACGTGGAGGCCACCGGCTGGTTCCAGGCGACCCCCGGCCCCATGTCCCTCGCCCTCGAGGCGTTCCGCGAGCACGCCGCCCTGCCCGTCGCCGAGGCCGACCGGGCGGACCTGCCCGCGGTGACCGCCGTCGTCGCGGACTCGGTGCCGGCTCCGCGCCCCGGGGAGCGCCCTCCGGTCAGCCAGGAGATGACGGCGGGGCTGCGCTTCCGCGCCGAGCCGCTGCTGGACAACCCCGGCGGCATGACCCACGGCGGCATCCAGTGCCTGCGCGCCGTCCTCGCCGCGCAGGCCGCGCTCCCCGACCGGCTGGAGTACGACGTGCAGGCCGTGCAGGTCGTGTTCGCCCGCCCGGGGCTCGGCGAACAGGTGGCGCTCACCCGCGTCCGCCACGCCGGGCGCAGCCTGCGGATCGTGGAGGTCGAGCTGGTCGGCGTCGACCCGGAGACCGGCGCCCCGCAGGCCGGGCGGCCGTCCATCCTGGCCCAGGTCAGCTTCCGCGCCGCCCAGGGCTGAGCGTCAGCGGCTGACGCGCCCGAAGCGCTCGGCCACGGGCGCCACGATGGCCGGCTTGAGGAGCACCCAGCCGGCGGCGATCACGGCGCAGCCCACGAGGAACGCCGCAAGGCCCCAGGCGTCGGCGGCGTTGCGCGCCAGGAACATGGCGTTCAGTTCGTGGAGCACGCCGGAGAACAGCACCAGCACCACGTGTACCACCACGAACAGCACGAACGCGAGCATCGTCGGGTAGTGCAGGCGCCGGGCGAGCTCCATGGGGAACCCCCGGCTCAGGGCCGTGTTCCGGGACGGCCACCAGCTGGACATGCGGAACCCGGTGAGCGCGGCCAGCGGGGCCAGCACGAACACCACGCCGGCGTACGTCACCATCTGCAGGGCGTTGTAGTGCAGCCAGCCGTCGTGCTCCGGCCACTGCAGGGACAGGTACTGCAGGGCGGTGGAGACCATGTGCTGCGGGGTCTGCGGGTCCGTCGGGATCAGCCGCATCCAGTGTCCCGTGGCGAACAGCAGCACCACGAACACGAGCCCGTTCAGCAGCCACAGCGCATCCAGCGCCTGGTGGATCCAGACGGTCAGCGAGTACGTGCCGCCCGTGGCCGAGCGCGGCGCGAACGGCCCCGGCTGGTGCGGGGTGAACGTCGCGGGGGGCCGGGTCTCGTGGCGCACCTGCAGCCCGGTGCGGACCACCAGCACCAGGAGGAACAGGTTCAGGAAGTGCTGCCAGGCCAGCCACGCCGGGATCCCGACGGGTGTCACCTCCGGGTGCCGCGGCACGCCCGGGTAGCGGGCCACGAACGCGGCCACCTCCGGCAGGGTCAGCAGCCAGCGCGCGCCCAGCACGGCCAACAGCCCCAGCACGACGACGCCGCCCACCGCCGCCGCCACGCGCCGCCCCGTCGAGGGGGCGGGCTTCGGGGTCGTCTCGGGTGCCCCGGCGGCCACGGGCTCGACGGTCGGCGCGGGCCCGGTGGCCACAGCAGGCTCGACGGTCGCCATCGGCGCGGGTTCAGGGGCCTGCGGTGCAGCGCCCACCCGGGCGGGGGGCCAGGGCTCACCGCGGAACGCGGTGTAGCCGGCCATACGGCGGCCCGGCACGGCGATCCCGGCCGGCGCGGTCGCCTCGAGGGGCACCGCAGCCGCAGCGGCCTCGGTCACCTCGGCGGGCGACGCGGCCGCGGCCGGGGCGGGAGCGGGCTGGGCCGCCTCCCGCACGGGCGGCCACGGCTCGCCGCGGAAGGCCGTGTAGCCGACCATGCGTCGGCCCGGCCGCCGCTCGTCTGCCGCAACGGCCGGCGTCGTCGTCGTGGGCGCGGGGGCCTGCGGGACGCGGTCCCGGGGAGGCCAGGGCTCGCCTCGGAACTCGGTGTACCCCTGCATGCGCTGCGGCACTGGACGGCCCCTTTCCGGCTCGTGGACTGGTGTGCGGCGGGTGGACGGGGCGCTCAGCCGCGGCGGGCGGCGAGCGCGGCGATCAGCTGCGGGACGACCTCGTTGACGTCCCCGACCACGCCCAGGTCGGCGTGCTCGAAGATGGCGGCGTCCTCGTCGGAGTCCACCGCCACGATGGTCCCGGAGGTCTTCATGCCGACCAGGTGCTGGATGGCGCCGGAGATGCCCAGCGCGACGTACAGGTCGGGGGCCACGGTCACACCCGTCTGCCCGATCTGCCCCTCGGGGGCGGTGAACCCGGAGTCGACGGCCACGCGGGAGGCGCCCACGGCGGCCCCCAGCGCGTCGGCGAGCGGCTCGACGAGCGTGGTGAACCCCTCGGCGGAGCCCACGCCGCGCCCGCCGGCCACGACGGCGCGGGCGGTGCGGAGGTCGGGGCGGTCGGCGGAGGGCGCCGCAGGCTCGGAGGAGAGGATCCGGGCCCCGGCGGTCACGGTGCGGCCGGCCACGTCCAGCGGGCGGACCTCGGGGGCGGCCACGGGCCGGGCCCGGTCCGCGACGACGCCCGGGCGCAGGGTCACGATGTTCGGGCCGCCCTCCACGGTGGACTCGGCGAGCACGTCGCCGCCGAACACGGAGTGCCGGGCCACGATCTCCCCGTCCGCACGGTGCAGGCCCACCGCGTCCGCGGTGACCGCACCGCGGGCGCGCACGGCCAGGCGGCCGGCCACGGCCCGGGACTCGGGCGTGTTCGGCAGCACCACGGCCTCCGGCAGCACGGCGTCGACGGCGGCCGCGAGCGCGGCCACCTGCGCGGTGCCCAGCTCGGCGGGGTCCTGGGCCACGGCGGTGTGCACGACGGCGGCGCCCAGCTCACCGAGGCGGGCGACGAGCGCGTCGTCGGCGTCGGCGCCGGTGACGAGCACGGCGTGGGGGACGCCGACCCGGGCGGCGGCGCCGAGGGCCTCCGCGACGGCCGGGCGGAGGTCGCCGGCGGCGGTGAGCTCGGCCAGCACCAGGACGGGGGTGACGGGAAGGTCGGTCATGACGTCTCCTTGGTGTGGGTCGAGGCTCAGACGAGCCCGCGGGCGGCGAGGAAGGCGGCGACCTGCTCGCCGGCGGTGCCGTCGTCGACGATCTTCTCGCCGGCGGCGCGCTCGGGGCGCGCGGCGGCGGAGACCATCACGGAGCGCCGGTCGGCGTCCAGGGGGCCCGCCGTGAGGCCGAGGTCGGCCAGGGTGAGGGTCTCCAGGGGCTTCTTCTTCGCGGCCATGAGGGACTTGAAGTTCGGGAAGCGCGGCTCGGCCGTCTTCTCCGTGAGCGCGACCACGGCGGGCACGGGCACGGAGGCCCGCAGCCGGGCGTCCTCCGTCACGAGGACGCCGCGCACCTCCTCGGGCGTGATCTCCACGGCCTCGACGGAGGGCAGCAGGGGCCGGTCCAGCAGCTCGGCGACCATGGCGGGGACCACGCCGGTGGCGCCGTCGGTGGACTCGCTGCCGGCGAGCACGAGGTCCACGCCGAGGTGCTCCACCGCGGCGGCGAGCACGCGCGCGGTCTGCACGGCGTCGGACCAGGCGAGGGCGTCGTCGACGACGTGCACCGCCGAGTCCGCGCCCATGGCGAGCATCTTGCGCAGCGTCTTCGTGGCGTCGGCCGGGCCCATGGTCACGGCGACGATCTCGGCCTCCAGGCCGGCCTCGCGGGCGGCAAGGACGACCTCCATGACGCGCTCGCCGATCTCGTCCGGGACGGGCTCGGCGGCGCCGTCGCGCACGGCCATGCCCGTCTCCATGTCCAGCGTGCGCTCCTGCCACGTGTCGGGGACTTGCTTGGCCAGAACGGCGATCTTCACGCGCGACTCCTCCTCGGATCATCCGGCCTCGACGCGCGCGGTGGCGTCGGAGGTCCGGCAGGACTCCCCCAAATCTACCGGCCGGGCCCGCCGCCCCGCAGGTCGCGGTCACATGCGGGCGCGGGCCGGTTCCCGCGTCCGGGGGCTGCGCTAGCGTTCCGCCCATGGACGCCGCCCAGACCAGCTCCCCCGAGACCCTGCCCGCCGAGGCCACGCCCGCACGCGCCGCCGCCTCGCTCCTGCTCCTGCGGGACGGGGCCGCCGGGCTCGAGGTCTTCCACGTCCGCCGCGCCGGGACCATGGCGTTCAGCGCCCACGCCACGGCGTTCCCCGGGGGCCGCGTGGACCCCTCCGACGACGCCCTGCCCGTCCCCGGCGCGGACCTCGCCGCCTGGGCGCGACGGCTGGGCCTGGAGGACCGCCCGGTGGAGACCCAGCCCGAGGACGACCCGGCGCGGGTCGCGGCCCGGTTCCTGGCCGCCGTCGTGCGGGAGACCTTCGAGGAGACCGGCGTGCTGCTGGCCCGCGCGGCCGACGGCGGGCACGTGCCCCCGGAGGCGGCCGCAGCCCTCGCGGGACGCCGGGAGGACGTGGAGGCCCACGCCGCGGACCTGGGCGCCCTGCTGGCCGAGCACGGCCTGGCGGCCGACGTCTCGGGGCTGCGCGCCTGGCAGCGCTGGATCACCCCCCTCTCCGTGCCCCGCCGCTACGACACGGCGTTCTTCCTGGTGGCCGTCCCCGCCGGGCAGGACCCGGACCGTCTCACCACGGAGGCCACCGAGCACGGCTGGGCGCGGCCCGCGGACCTGATCACCGCCTTCCAGGCGGGGGACGTGAACCTCATGGCCCCGCAGTGGGCGCAGCTCCGCGCCCTCATGGACCTCCCCGACGTCGAGGCGGCTCTGCGGGCCGGCGCGGCCGCCGAGCCCGTGCCGGTGGTGCAGCTCACCTCGGGGGCCTCCCCCGAGGAGCGGACACGCGAGTTCTCGCACGCCGCCGAGTACCGTGAGCACCTGCGGTCCTTCCGCACCCACGACCGCGTCCAGGACACCCCGGACAACGTCCTCTGAGCGGCGCACCACCACCGGTCCTGCTCCCCGCCCCTCCTCACCCCGCGAAGGGAGGCCCGCGATGGCCCTGAGCATCCTCGACCTGTTCTCGATCGGCATCGGCCCGTCCTCGTCCCACACGGTGGGGCCCATGCGCGCCGCCCGCCGCTTCACCTACGCCCTGGGGCGCGACGGGCTCGTGGAACGCACCGCACGCGTCAAGGCCGAGCTGTTCGGCTCGCTGTCCGCCACCGGCGTCGGGCACGGCTCGGACATGGCCGTGATCCTCGGCCTCTGCGGCAACGACCCGGAGACCATCGACCCCGAGGCCGCCGCCCCCCAGGTCCAGGCCTGCGTGGAGGGCGGGACGCTGCCGCTGGACGGCACGCACGAGATCCCCTTCGACCGCCCCAAGGACCTCGTCCTGCACATGCGCAGGAGCCTGCCCGGCCACCCCAACGGCATGCGCCTGACCGCCTTCGACGCCGACGGCGCCGAGCTGCTCACCCGCGACTACTACTCGGTCGGCGGCGGCTTCGTCGTCACCGGCGAGGAGCTCGAGGCCGAACTGGACGAGACCCGGGACGTCTCCCGCCACGGCGAGGAGCCCGAGCCGCACCCGTTCTCCACCGGCGCCGACCTGATCGCCCAGTGCGAGATCCACGGCCTGTCCATCGCGGATGTCGTGCGCGCCAACGAGGCCGCCCGCGGCGACCTCGCCGACGTCGAGGCGAAGGTCCTGGAGATCTGGGACGTCATGCAGGAGTGCGTGGCCCACGGCATCCACCGCACCGAGCCGATCCTCCCCGGCGGCCTGAAGGTCAAGCGCCGCGCCCCCGGCCTGCACGCCCAGCTGCTGGAGAAGGGCACGGACGGGGCCGAGAAGGACCCCATGTGGGCCATGGAGTGGGTCAACCTGTTCGCGCTCGCCGTGAACGAGGAGAACGCCTCCTTCGGCCGGATCGTCACCGCCCCCACCAACGGCGCCGCCGGCATCATCCCGGCCGTGCTCCACTACTACGACCGCTTCGTGCTCCCCCCCGGCACCCCCGCCGAGGAGCGCCGCGCGAAGATCCTCGACTTCCTGTTCACGGCCGCCGCCATCGGCATCCTGTTCAAACGCAACGCATCCATCTCCGGCGCGGAGGTCGGCTGCCAGGGCGAGGTCGGCTCGGCCTGCTCCATGGCGGCCGGCGCGCTCTGCGCCGTGCTCGGCGGCACGCCGCTGCAGGTGGAGAACGCCGCGGAGATCGGCATCGAGCACAACCTCGGCCTGACCTGCGACCCCGTGGGCGGGCTGGTGCAGGTGCCCTGCATCGAGCGCAACGCCATCGCGTCCGTGAAGGCCATCAACGCGGCCCGGCTCGCCCTGGTGGGCGACGGCGACCACCGCGTCACCCTCGACCAGGCCATCCAGACCATGCGCGAGACCGGCGCGGACATGAAGTCCAAGTACAAGGAGACCTCGCGCGGCGGCCTCGCCGTGAACGTCATCGAGTGCTGACGTGGGGCGAGACGGCGCCGCGGGCTCGGCCGGCGCGGCCGACCCCGCCCCCGGACGGAGCCCCTCGTCCCTCCCCGAGCCTCTCGGGCGTGCGCTAGGTTGTCCCGGAATCACCGCACCCCGCCTCGGAAGGACAACTGTGGCCATTCATCCCGTCGACGCGACCCTCGAGGCCGCGCGCATCGATCCCGAGGAGCGCACCCGGCGCCTCAAGGGCGTGAAGCTGGACGGCGCCGGCTGGAAGTACGCGTTCACCCGCGCGCTCAAGGAGTTCGGCAACGACGGCGGCACCGACCTCGCCGCGAAGCTCACCTACTTCATGGTGCTCTCCTTGGCGCCCGCACTGCTGGCCGTCTTCTCGATCCTCACGCTCGTGCTCTCCTCCAACCGCTCCGCGGTGGACGACGTCGTCCGCCAGCTGACCGAGCTGGTCCCGGCCGACTACCAGGGCGTGGTGGGCGACGTCGTGGACAACCTGCTGGGCCAGGCCGGCGGCGGCGTCCTCGCCCTGATCATCGGCATCCTGACGGCCCTGTGGTCGGCCTCGGCCTACGTCAAGGCGTTCAGCCGCGCCTCGAACCAGGTCTACAACTACTCTGAGGGCCGCGGCTTCGTGAAGCTCACCCTCACCAATCTGGTGACCACCGTGGTGATGCTCGTGGGCATCGTCCTCGTGCTCATCTCCCTGGCCCTGAACCGGTCGCTGGTGGACGGGTTCCTCGCGCCGATCGCCGGCCCGCTGGGCATGACCGACGCGGTGAACTTCCTCTCGGACACCTTCCTGCCGATCTGGGCGTGGCTGAAGTGGCCGGTCGTCGTGGCGCTGCTGCTCGTGCTGATCGCGACCCTGTACTACTTCGCCCCGAACGTGAAGAAGCCGAGCTTCCACATGTTCGGCCCCGGCAACATCTTCGCGCTGGTCGGCATGGCGCTGGCCGCCGTGGCCCTGTACTTCTACTTCACCACGCTCGCCGGCTACTCGGCGTACGGCGCGATCGGCGGCGTCATGGCACTGCTGTTCGCCCTGTGGATCTTCAACATCGTGCTGCTGCTCGGCCTGGAGATCGACACCGAGGTGGAGCGCGCCAAGCAGCTCACCGCCGGCATGCCCGCCGAGGACGCCGTCAAGCTGCCCCCGAAGGACGTCTCCGCCCTCGAGAAGAAGGTCGAGAAGCAGGAGGAGCTCGAGGAGAAGGGCTACGAGCTCCGCGCCCTCCACGACGACGGCTCCGACTCGGACTCCGATGAGGGGAAGGGCGTCTCCCGCGCTCCGCGCCACGCGGCCGGCAGCCACGGGGCCTGACCTCACAAGAGACGCCGCGGGGGCGGTTCCCGACGGGATCTCCGTCGGGAACCGCCCCCGCCGTGTTCCCCGAGCGTGCTCCCAGGACCCGGAGGTCAGCGCCGGAAAGATCAGCGCTTCGACGCGACGGCTCCGTCCGCCGCCGCCGCGGCGGTGGAGGCGTAGCAGCGCTTGGCGCTGGTGTCGTCGTAGTACTGGCCGCCCGGGACGTGGTACTTGCCCGAGCTGCTGACCTTGACCGGGTAGCCGGCCGGGCAGACGCCGTCGGCGCCGGAGACGGGACCGCCGGCCCCGCCGGACGAGGTCCCGGCGCCGCTGGAGGAGGCGCCCGCGGAGGCGCCCGAGGAGCTGCCGCCGGAGGACGATCCGGTGGACCCCTCGCCGCAGTAGACGAACGTCTCCCCGCCCGGGGCGTAACAGCGGTTCGGGGCCTTCTGCGACGTGCCGCCCGAGGACGACGTCGAGCCCGAGGAGGTGTCCCGGGCGGAAGTGTCCGCGAAGCCCTTCGCGGTGAACGAGCCGGAAGAGGCCCCCTTCTGCTTCTCACGCGCGGATGCGGCGGCCTCCGCCTCACGGGACGCCTGGGCGGCGCGCTCCCGGGCCTGCACCTGCTCCTGCGCCTGGGCCTGCCTCTGGGCCTCGGCACGCGCCTCCGCCTGGCGCTCGCGCTCGGCGCGGTCCGCGGCGGCCCGCGCCTCGGCAGACCGCTGCCGGTCCCGCTCGGCGGTGTCCGATCCGGCGCCGGCGGCCGGCGCCTGCGGTGCCGCCGGCACAGCGGGGGCCGTGCTCGCCCGCGGCGCCACGGACGCGGCGCCCGCCGAGGGCACGTCCGCGCGACCGCCGTGCTGCTGGACGAGGCTCACGGCCAGCGGGATGACGGCGGCGTAGTGGACCTTCATCCACTCCTGGCCCTCGGCCTCGACGGCCTCCAGGGCCTGGGCCAGCTCGGAGACGGCCGCCGGAGCGGGATCCTGGGCGACGGACTCCTGCAGGGTCTGCAGGGAGCACTCCAGGCCCGGCTGGTTCAGGCCGGCCCCCTCACGCTGGGCCTCGGCCCACGCGGCCTCGACCGGGGGCAGGAACCTGCGGTTCGGCTCGAACACCACCGGCACGCCGAGCCCGGCGCGGACGATCTCCGCGTTCACCAGGGTCTCCCCCTCGACGACGCCCGCGAGGGTGCGGCCGTAGCGGTCGAAGCGCTCCTCGTCGTACTGGAGCACGACCTCGTCGCCCGGGCGCAGCAGCTCCTCGAGCTTCCGGGTGGCCTCAGGGCCGAGGCACTCCACGGGCCTGCTCGGATGCTTGGTCTCCGGGGTGTCGATGTTGAGCAGCCGGACGCGGACGTCCTCCGCGCCGCGGCGGACGTCCACGGTGTCGCCGTCGACCACGCGGACCACAGTGGCGGCGTCGCCCTCGACCGCGGCCGCGGAGGACGCGCCGGAGGCCGGCGGGGAGGCCGACGCGGCCAGGGCGGCGGGGGCCGCGGACGACGTGGACGACGTGGGCGAGGACGTCGCCGGGGAGGCGGTGCAGCCGGTGGCGGCGAGCAGCACGAGGGCGGCGGACGCGAGCAGGCGGGTGCGCACGCGCGGCGCAGGAGGGCGCGAAGAGGGCATGGAGGCTCCAGGTCACGAGGGCGGAGATGACGACGGCCCCGCCCGAGGGGCGGGGCCGTCATCCATCCTGGCCTGGATTCAGCTCAGAGCAAATTCATGCGTGAACCAGCGCTGACCAGCGCGCTCAGCGGACGCCGTCGACGGGGTCGCCGCCGCCGTCGAGGGCGTCCAGGATGAGGTCGCGCGCCTCGCCGGTGGCGGAGCGGGAGGAGAGCCACAGGGAGACCAGCCAGCACAGCATGACGATGGCGGCCGCGCCCCACGCCGTCAGGGCCACGGCACCGGAGAGAAGGCCGGAGCCGTCGGAGCGGCCCACGCCGACCCACAGCAGGCCCCAGGCGAGCGCGGCGGCCGGGGCGAACCGCCCGCCCGAGTAGACGGCCGTGAACGCGCCGACCAGCACGGCCACCACGATCATGATCTGCGCCCAGCGGGTGGGCTCCAGCGGTGCGCCGAACCAGCCCAGCGAGGCCAGCCACGCCGCCACGTTCGTCACCGCCGCGATGGACACCCAGCCCAGGTGCAGGCCCTGGACGCCGTCCAGCAGGATCCGGGCGGCCCACCCGCGCGGGCGGCCGGTCTCCAGCAGCACGAGGATCCGGCACAGCACGGCCAGGAGCAGGAAGATCACGACGACGCTCAGGCCCAGCCAGCCGGCCTGCACCACCCAGAGCCAGGCCACGTTCAGCACGATCGAGGCCATGATCCACGGGCGCAGCGCGTCATGCCGCGCGGACTGCGCGGAGCCGGCCAGCTGCCACACGCCGTAGGCCAGCAGGCCCAGGTAGATCACGGACCAGATCCGGAACGCCGGCGTGGCCGGGGCGATCCACGTGGAGTCGGCGCCGAGCCAGCCGCCGGCCGCCTCGCTCGTGGGCGTCATGCCCGGCAGGACGCCGGCACCGAGGAAGGCGCCCACCAGCCCCAGCACCACGACGGCGAGCATGGCCCAGCGCCCGCCCGTGGAGGCCAGGCCGCGGCCGGAGCTCGGTGCCTGCGCGGCGTCGATCGGGACCGTGCCCTGCGGGCCGGCGTCGATGGCGGTGCTCATGGGACCTCCCAGGTCGGGGTCGGGTGCCCGCCGCCCGCGGGCGCGGACGGCGTCGTTGCGCCCAGCGTAGTCAACGGGGCGCCGGACACGGCGGGACCCCGCCCGGAGATGGCCTCCGGGCGGGGTCCCGCGGGCGGACGCCGGGGCATCCGGGAGCACGACGCGCGGGCGCCGGGCCGGGGCGATCAGTCGCGGATCGCGGTGGGGTGGGTCTTCTCGGAGACCGGGTCCAGGACGAAGTCGTAGACGGTGGAGTTGCCATCCGCGCCCTCCTGGACGTCCAGCAGCAGCTCCGGCTTCACGGCCGAGGCGATGTCGTCGTCGTCGTGCTCGAGGGAGGCGAGGTCCGCGAGGAGGCTGCGGGTGCGCTCCAGCATGAGGCGGCCGGCCTCGGTGAGGTCCACGCGGCGGGTGGTGCGGTCCAGCAGGCGGACGCCGAGCTCGGCCTCCAGCTGCTTGATCTGCTGGGACAGCGGGGGCTGGGCGATGTGGAGGCGCTCGGCGGCCCGGCCGAAGTGCCGCTCCTCGGCGACGGCCACGAACGAGCGCAGGTGTCGGATCTCCACCCGGCCAGAGTAGTGACGCGGCGCACGGCAGGGGAAAGACCGCAGACACCCCGATTGAGAGCGTGGGCGTCTGGATCCCCCGTGGTCCAGACGACGAGGGCGTCGCCTAGGGCGTGTCTGACAATGCCTTCGACCACGCGAGCACAGCATTCAGGACCACAGCGGCCCTGTAGATGATCGCGTACTTGTCATACCGGGTCGCCAGACCCCGCCACTGCTTCAGGTGAGCGTACTGACGCTCGATGACATTGCGGCCCTTGTAGGCGTCCGCGTCGAGGCCGACGGGGCGCCCGCCGCGGGCACCGCGCCGTCTGCGGTGGCCCTGCTGGTCGGCTGGTTCGGGGATGACCGCTTTGATCCCACGGGCGCGTAGGTGGGTGCGGATCGCCCGGGAGGAGTACGCCTTGTCGCCCAGCACGGCCTCGGGGCGGGTCCGGGGCCGCCCTACTGGCCGGGTCACGCGCAGCTGCGCCAGAAGAGGAAGCAGCATCGGGGAGTCCCCTGCCTGGCCGGGGGTGATCAGGCTGACCAGCGGCAGCCCGGTCCCGTCCACGAGCTGATGGATCTTCGTGCTCAGCCCGCCACGGGAGCGCCCGATGCCGTGATCGGCCGGCCCCTCACGCGGATTCTTGTAGTTCGACCCATCCCCCTGTGAGGCGGGTGATGTTCGTCGCGTGCTGATGCGCGCGGGCGATCGTGGAGTCCACCGAGACCGACCAATCGATCAGGCCTTCGGCGTCAGCGGCGGCGGTCAGCGTGGCCAGCACCGTGTCCCATGTGCCTTCTTCGGCCAAGCGCCGATGCCAGGTCCACACTTCTCTGCCAGGGCCCGTAGACCTCGGGCAGATCCCTCCAAGCGATTCCGCACCTGTATCGGTAGATGATCGCCTCCACCATGGTGCGGGCATCGGCGAACGGCCTGCCGGCGCGGCCGGTCCGGGTCGGGAGCATCGGGGCGATCAACTCCCATTGGGCGTCGGAGAGCATCTGGAACCGGGACATGTCCCCAGGGTCTCAGCTGACTCGTGCATCTATTCTCAGACACGCCCTAGTTGCGCGGACCTCCTGGGATCGGGCCATGGTGCCGGCCGCTTGCCGGGCGGCACCCCGACAAGGGTACACGTTATGCTGTACCGTTCTAGGCATGAGCACCACGACCCTCACTCATGTCTCGGCGTTGTCCCGACTGGGCCATGCCCTCTCTGATGACACCCGGACCCGGATCCTGCTGGCCCTGCGTGATGGGCCGGCCCGCCCGTCGGCGCTGGCCGGGGAGCTGGGGGTGTCCAAGCAGGTGATGTCCAACCAGTTGGCCTGCCTGCGCGGCTGCGGGCTGGTGACCACTACCGCCGAGGGCCGCAACGTCTGGTACGCCCTGGCCGACCCCCGGCTGGGCCAGACCCTTGGGGAGCTGCTGGAGTTGACGCTGACCATCGACCCGGATTGCTGCTCCGCTGCGGGATGCACCTGCGCATGAGCACCCTCACGCTGAGCTCCAAGCCCCTCACGGACGACCGCCGTGCGGTCCTGCACCGCCGGATCCGCTGGATCGTGGCCGGAACCATCACCTACAACGTGATCGAGGCGGCCATCGCCCTGGCCGCCGGCACCGTGGCCTCGTCCTCCGCGTTGATCGGCTTCGGCTTGGACTCCATCGTGGAGGTCCTCTCCGCCGCCGCGGTGGCCTGGCAGTTCGCCACCCCGGACCCGCACCGCCGGGAGAAGGTGGCGCTGCGCCTGATCGCCTTCTCCTTCTTCGGCTTGGCCGCCTTCATCACCGTCGACGCCGTGCGCACCCTGTTCGGGGCCGGGCAACCGGAGCATTCCACGGTGGGGATCGTGCTGGCCGCCGTGAGCTTGGCCATCATGCCGTTCGTGTCCTGGTTCGAGCGGCGCACTGGCCGCGAACTCGGGTCCGCCTCCGCGGTGGCCGACTCCAAACAGACCCTGATCTGCACCTACCTCTCGGCGGTCCTGCTGGTGGGCCTGGTCCTCAACAGCACCCTGGGCTGGACCTGGGCCGACCCAGTCGCGGCCCTGGTGATCGCCGCCGTCGCCCTCAAGGAAGGGGTGGAGGCCTGGCGCGGGGATGCCTGCTGCACCCCCGCCTCCGCGCTGATCGCCGGGGACCAGAACGAGAAGGACGGCGATGGCTGCGGGGCGGATTGCGCCTGCTGTGCGCATTGAGCGTGCCTTCAGTATCGCCGGACAGGATGGTGACGTTAAGCTGATGATTCATCGAGTGGAAGAGACCCCGGTATGAGCGGACACGATCATTCCCATGCTCTTCCGGCGGCGGGCCGGCGGGGCCGGCTGGCCGTGGTCTTCTCCATCACCGCGACGATCATGGTCGCCGAGGTCATCGGCGCGCTGGCTTCGGGCAGTCTGGCCCTGCTGGCCGACGCCGGGCACATGTTTACTGACTCAGCCGGGTTGCTGATCGCCCTGACCGCCACGACCCTGGCGCTGCGCCCGGCCACGGACAAGCGCACCTGGGGGTACAAGCGCGCCGAGATCATCGCCGCGGCCGCGCAGGCCGCGGTGCTGCTGGCCGTGGGCGGCTTCGTAGCCGTGGAGGGCGTACGCCGGCTCATCGAACCCCCCGAGGTCGAATCCACCGCGATGCTCTGGTTCGGGGTGATCGGTTTGGCTGGCAACCTCATCGGTCTGGCGATCCTGGCCTCTTCCCGAGGTGAGAACCTGAACATGAAGGCCGCGTTCCTGGAGGTACTCAACGACGCCCTGGGATCGGTCGCAGTGATCGTTTCGGCGATCGTGATCGCCACCACCGGCTGGAATCGCGCCGATGCGGTGGTGTCCCTGTTGATCGCCGCACTGATCGTGCCCAGAGCCCTGATCCTGCTTCGCGACACCATCGACGTACTCATGGAGACCACCCCCAAGGGCTTGGACCTGGAGGCGGTCCGCATCCGGCTATCGGAGCTGCCGCACGTGCTGGAGGTCCATGACCTGCACGCTTCACGCATCGACTCCGACACCCCCGTGCTCTCCGCGCATGTCACCGTGCACAACGGCTGCCTGACCGCCGCGCACCTGGGCACTGTGCTGACCGACCTGCAACGGTGCGTGGCCCAGGATTTCCAAGTACCCATCGAACACTCCACCTTCCAAATCGAACCGGCCACCCACCCCCACACTGAGACCCTCCACCCCTGACCCACCCCTGCATCCC
>NZ_JAKRNH010000030.1:0-22730 GCF_022346985.1 Micrococcus sp. ACRRV | reverse complement strand
ACCCCGCCCTGCTCCTGACGCCGCCCTCCCCCGCCGGCCGACGGGTGCGCGCCCTGATCGCCGCCCAGCCGGAGGGCTTCGTGCGCACGCTCACCCTGGCCCCCGAGCTCCCCGGCGCGGACGCGCTGACGCGGGAGCTGACAGGTACCGGCGTCGTGGTGTGTCCGGGGCACACGGATGCCGATGGGGCGACGACGCGCGCCTGGCTCCAGACCGCCGACGACGCGCGGGCGGCCGCGACCGCGGCGGGCCTCCCCGCGCCCACCCCGGTGGCGACGCACCTCTTCAACGGGATGCGGGGCTTCCACCACCGCGCCCCCGGGCCGCTGCCGGCGCTGCTGGGAGCCGCCCGCGCGGGCCGGGCCCGCCTGGAGCTCATCGGCGACGGCGTCCACGTGGACGACGAGGTCCTCACCGCGATCCTGGGCGACCCCGGCCTGGCCCCCGCGGCGTGCCTGGTCTCCGACGCCGTCGCGGCCACCGGCGCGACTCGGGGCACCGCGCACCGGCTGGGATCTCTCCCGATCCACGCGGCCCAGGACGGCCCGCGGGTCGGCGCCGATGAGCCGACGGGCCCTGCCGAAGCGGCCCTCGCCGGAGGGGCCGCCGACCTCCCGGAGATCGTGGGACGCCTCCTCCACAGCGACCTGGACCCCGACGCCGTGCTGCGCGCCGCCACGCACGTCCCCGCACGGACGCTGGGCGGGAGCCACGCCGTCCCCGTGGGGACCCCGGAGACGACGGAGCACGCCGCCCCCGGGGGCGACGTGCTCGTGTGGGCGCCAGACGGCGCCGTGACGGTGCTGCGGTCTCAGGCGGCGCCGGGCGGGCGCCACCACGACTGACCGGCCTGCGAGGGGCCGGCCTCGGTCCAGGCGCGGACGGCGCCGGCGACGTCGTCCTCCACCTCCAGGTCCACGGCGTCGTCCGAGCGCCCGGAGGCGTCCGTGATGCGCAGCCGCGTGTGGCCAGCCTCCGCGGCGGGCAGTCGGTCGACCTCCAGGCGCCAGCGCTCGGCGGACCACAGCCGACGCTCGGGCAGCAGGTGGTGGGACAGGACCAGCTCGTGCGAGCGGAAGCATCCGACGACCCGACACCGACGCCCGCCGTCCGTGACGAGGACCCCGGCGAAGCGCCCGGGTCCACGCACGAGGGCCCGGTGCCGTGCCCATCCGGCGAGCGCCAGCAGTGCGAACACCGCCAGCGCCCCGGAGAGCAGCAGCACCGGGCCCCTCATGTCTCGGCCTGAGATCAGGCCGCCGCCCCGCCCAGCTGGGCGGTGGCGGCCGCGATCACCACGCGGTCGTCGTCGACGGAGAAGAACCCGCCGTTGGCCTGCGCCGTGATCGTGCCGCCGTCGGTGGCGCGCACCACGACCTCGCCGTCGCCGAGGACGGCGAGCATCGGGGTGTGGCCCGGCAGGATGCCGATCTCACCGTTGATCGTGCGCGCCGAGACGGCGGACGCGGTTCCGGTCCAGATGGACTTCTCCTCGGAGACGATCTCCACGTTCAGCTCAGCCATGGATCAGCCCTCGGCCTGGATCTTGGCCCACTCGCGCTCGACGTCGTCCAGGCCGCCCACGTTGTAGAAGGCCTGCTCCGCCACGTGGTCCAGGTCGCCGTCGGCGATGGCCTTGAAGCCCTCGACGGTGTCCTTGATCGGCACGGTCGAGCCCTCGACGCCGGTGAACTGCTTGGCGGTGTAGGTGTTCTGCGAAAGGAACTGCTCCATCTTGCGCGCACGCGACACGGTGATCTTGTCCTCCTCGGAGAGCTCGTCCACACCGAGGATCGCGATGATGTCCTGCAGCTCCTTGTTCTTCTGGAGGATCTGCTTGACGCGGGTCGCGACGTCGTAGTGCTCCTGGCCCACGTACTGCGGGTCGAGGATGCGGGAGGTCGAGGCCAGCGGGTCCACCGCGGGGTACAGGCCGCGGGACGCGAGGTCACGGGTGAGGTTGGTGGTCGCGTCCAGGTGGGCGAACACGTTGGCCGGGGCCGGGTCCGTGTAGTCGTCCGCGGGCACGTACACGGCCTGCATCGACGTGATGGAGTGGCCGCGGGTGGAGGTGATGCGCTCCTGCAGCACGCCCATCTCGTCGGCCAGGTTCGGCTGGTAGCCCACGGCGGAGGGCATGCGGCCCAGCAGCGTGGAGACCTCGGAGCCGGCCTGCGAGAAGCGGAAGATGTTGTCGATGAAGAGCAGCACGTCCTGGTTCTGCACATCGCGGAAGTACTCCGCCATGGTCAGCGCGGACAGGGCCACGCGCAGACGCGTTCCCGGCGGCTCGTCCATCTGGCCGAACACGAGGGCGGTGTCCTTGAGGACGTCCGCCTCGTCCATCTCGACCCAGAGGTCGTTGCCCTCACGCGTGCGCTCGCCCACGCCGGCGAACACCGAGGTGCCGCCGAAGTTGCGGGCCACACGGGTGATCATCTCCTGGATGAGCACGGTCTTGCCCACGCCGGCGCCGCCGAACAGGCCGATCTTGCCGCCCTTGATGTAGGGGGTCAGCAGGTCGATCACCTTGATGCCGGTCTCCAGCATCTCGGTGGAGCCCTCGAGGGCGGCGAAGGACGGGGCCGGGCGGTGGATCGGCCAGCGCTCCTGGACGTCCAGCTCGGAGATCGGCATGTCCAGGGTCTCGCCGAGCACGTTGAAGAGGTGACCCTTCACGGCGTCGCCCACGGGAACGGAGATCGGGGCGCCGGTGTCCTGCACGTCGGCGCCGCGGACCAGGCCGTCGGTGGACTGCAGGGAGATCGCGCGGACCATGTTGTCGCCCAGGTGCTGGGCGACCTCGAAGGTCACGACGCGGGTCTGGCCGGCGAGCTCGACCGTCGCGGTCAGCGCGTTGTAGATCTCGGGCATCGCGTTCGCCGGGAACTCGGCGTCGATCACGGGGCCGATGACGCGGGCGACGCGCCCGGTGGCGCCGGCGGTGGGGGTGCCGGTGCCCTGGTCGGTGAAGGTGGCAGTCATCTCTCTCACTTCTATCGTGTGTGGATGGCGGGTCTGATGAGTCGAAGGGCTCAGGAGTTGTTGAGCGCGTCCGCGCCCGCGATGAGCTCGGTGAGCTCCTGGGTGATCTCGGCCTGACGGGCGTTGTTCATCCGGAGCGTGAACTCCTTGATGAGGCTCGAGGCGTTGTCACCGGCCGACTTCATGGCCCGCTGACGGTTGGCCAGCTCGGAGGCGGCCGACTGGAGCATGGCGTTGAAGATGCGCGACTCGATGTACTTCGGCAGCAGGGCGTCGAGGACCTCGTCCGCATCCGGCTCGAACTCGTACAGCGGCAGGACCTCCTCGGGGGAGACCACGTCCTGCTCCACGACCTCGAGGGGCAGCAGGCGGATCACGTGGGGGTTCTGCTTCACCAGCGAGACGAACTCGGTGAAGACCACGTGGATCTCGTCCACGCCCCCGGCGGCGGTGTCGGTGAGGAAGGACTCCACGAGGATCGTGCCGATCTCCTGGGCGCGCTCCGCCTTGGGGGCGTCCGTCTGACCCGTCCAGAGCTGCTTGTACTCGCGGCCGCGGAAGTCGAAGTACGTCTGCGCCTTGCGGCCCACGACGTAGACGTCGACGTCCTTGCCCTCCTCGTGCAGGGCGGTGAGCAGCTGCTCGGCCTTGCGCAGGACGTTGGCGGAGTACGCGCCGGCCAGGCCGCGGTCCGAGGACATGATGAGCACGGCGGCCCGGGTGGGGTTCTCCGGCTCGGTGGTCAGCACGTGGTCGATGTCGTGCTGGCTGGACACGGCGGTCACGGCGCGCGTGATCGCGTTCGCGTACGGCAGCGACTGGTTGACCCGCTCACGCGCCTTGGTGATGCGGGACGTGGCGATCAGCTCCATCGCCTTGAAGATCTTCTTCATCGACGTGGTCGATGCGATCTTCTGACGGTAGACCCGGATCTGGGCTCCCATGATGGTCCTTTCCGTGGCGGGAGGGCGGCCCGGCGCCGTCCCCGTGGGGTCCGACGCCGGACCGCTCCCTCACCGCAGCGCGGTCAGCGCTTCTGCTTGGTGATCTGCTCCTGCACGACCTGGTCCTGGCCGATCGCGGCGTGCTCCTCGTGGCCGGCGGCGACGCCGTCGTGGCCCGAGGCCTGGAAGCCCTTCTTGAAGGCGTCGATCTCGCGCTCCAGGGCGGAGACCGTCTCGTCCTCGAGCTTGCCGGTCGAGGCGATCTCGCCCAGCACCACATCCTTGCGGCGCAGGTGGTCGAGGAACTCGCGCTCGAAGCGCAGCACGTCCTCCACCGCCACGTCGTCGAGGTGGCCCTTGGAGCCGGCCCAGATCGCCACGACCTGGTCCTCGACGGGGTACGGGGAGTACTGCGGCTGCTTGAGCAGCTCCATCAGGCGCTCGCCGCGGGCGAGCTGGCGGCGGGTGGCCGGGTCCAGGTCGGAGGCGAACATCGAGAACGCCTGCTGGTCGCGGTACTGCGCCAGGTCCAGCTTCAGCGTGCCGGAGACCTTCTTCATGGCCTTGACCTGCGCGGCGCCGCCCACGCGGGACACCGAGATGCCCACGTCCACGGCCGGGCGCTGGTTGGCGTTGAAGAGGTCCGACTGCAGGAAGATCTGGCCGTCGGTGATGGAGATGACGTTGGTCGGGATGTAGGCCGACACGTCGTTCGCCTTGGTCTCGATGATCGGCAGGCCGGTCATGGAGCCCGCGCCCATCTCGTCCGAGAGCTTGGCGCAGCGCTCGAGGAGGCGGGAGTGCAGGTAGAACACGTCACCCGGGTAGGCCTCGCGTCCCGGCGGGCGGCGGAGCAGCAGCGACACCGCGCGGTAGGCCTCGGCCTGCTTCGACAGGTCGTCGAAGATGATCAGGACGTGCTTGCCGCCGTACATCCAGTGCTGGCCGATGGCCGAGCCCGCGTAGGGCGCCAGGTACTTGAAGCCGGCCGGGTCGGACGCCGGGGAGGCCACGATGGTGGTGTACTCCAGGGCGCCGTGCTCCTCCAGGGTGGAGCGCACCGCGGCGATGGTGGAGGCCTTCTGGCCCACGGCCACGTACACGCAGCGGACCTGCTTGTCCACGTCGCCGGTCTGCCAGTTGGCCTTCTGGTTCAGGATGGTGTCCACGGCGATGGCGGTCTTGCCGGTCTGACGGTCGCCGATGATCAGCTGGCGCTGGCCGCGGCCGATCGGGATCATCGCGTCGATGGCCTTCATGCCCGTCTGCAGCGGCTCGTGCACCGACTTGCGCTGGGTCACGGTGGGCGCCTGCAGCTCGAGGGCGCGGCGGCCCTCGGCCTCGATCGGGCCCAGGTCGTCCAGCGGGTGGCCCAGCGGATCCACGACGCGGCCCAGGAAGCCGTCGCCGACCGGCACGGAGAGGATCTCCCCGGTGCGCTGGACCTCCATGCCCTCGCGGATGTCCTGGAACTCGCCGAGGACGACGACGCCGATCTCACGGGCGTCGAGGTTCTGGGCGAGGCCGAGGATGCCGTTGGAGAAGCGCAGCAGCTCGTTCGCCATGACGGAGGGCAGGCCCTCCACACGGGCGATGCCGTCCGCCGCGGAGATGACGCGGCCCACCTCGGTGCGCGTGGTGTCCGACGGTTCGTACGATGCCGCGAAGTCGTTCAAGGCATTGCGGACATCGTCGGCGTTGATGGTCAGTTCGGCCATCTGCAGTCCCTGCTCTCTGTGCTTGGTGATCATCGACGTGACGATGATGCTGGTGGTCTGTGTGGTCCGTGGGACGGCCCGACCGGCGTGAAGCCGGTCAGGCCGCCATCCGGCGCTGGAGGTCGTTCAGTCGGCTGGCCATGGAGCCGTCGATGACGTCGTCCCCGACCTGCACGCGGATGCCGCCCACCACGGTGGGGTCCACGTTCACGTCGAGCACGAGGTCGCGTCCGAAGGCGCGGCGCAGGCCGGCGGCGAGCCGCTCCCGCTGACCGTCCTCGAGCGGACGGGCGACCGTCACCTCGGCGATCCACTGACGCTGACGCGTGGCGACGACATCCGCGTAGGAGCGCAGCGCCGTGGCCGGCTTGACGCCGCGGCCGTCGGTCACCGCGCGCTCGACGAGCAGCACGGCGGCCGGGGAGGCCTGGGCGCCGAGCAGTCGCCGCGCCAGCCCCGAGCGGGACTCGCGCGGGGCGCGCTGATCGGTCAGGGCGCGCTCGACCTCGTGCGAGTCCTGGAAGACGCGCTGGAAGCCGAGGAGCTCGCCCGAGAGGGCGGCCAGGCCGGCGTGACCGCCACGGGCCGCCTCGCCGGCGGCCGCGTCCGCGGCCACCGCCTCGAGGGCGTCCCCGAAGTCACGCTCGGCCGACCAGCGCCGGCCGGCCAGGTCCTTGAGGACCTGCAGGGCACCGGGGCTCACCCGGCCGCCGAACAGGGAGTCCAGGACGCCGTGGCGGCGCTCGGTGCTCCAGGCGGGGTCCGTGAGGGCACGCCGCAGCGCGCCCTGCTGGTCCACGACGTCCAGCGCCGCGAACAGCTCGCGTGCCAGCGCGACGCCGCCCTCGTCCAGCACCGTGCGGACCGACTCCAGGGAGGCGGTCAGCGAGTCACCCGATGCGCCCGTCATCATTCGGACACACCCGCGCTCTGGTGCCGGTCGAGGTCAGCGAGGAAGCGGTCCACCACGCGCTGCGAGCGGGCGTCGTCGTCGAGGGACTCGCCGACGATCTTGCTCGCCAGGGTGGTGGCCAGCGTGCCGACCTCGCCCTTGAGCTGGGCGGCGGCCTGCGTGCGCTCGGCCGCGATCTGCGTCTGGGCCTGCTCCGTGATGCGCGCCGCCTCGGCCGCGGCGCGCTCGCGCGCCTCCGCGACGATCTGGGCGCCCTCGGTGCGGGCCTCCTCGCGGATGCGGTTGGCCTCCTGGCGGGCGTCCGCCAGCTGGCCCTCGTAGTCCGCCATCATCTTGTTCGCCTCGGCCTGGGCCTTCTCGGCCTTCTCGAGACCGCCCTCGATGGCCTCGACGCGGTCCGTGTAGGACTTCTCGAGGGCCGGGACGACGAACTTGACGACGATGAACATCAGGACGGCGAAGCCCACCGTGGTGACGAGGATCTCCCACGGGTTCGGGACGAGCGGGTTCGCACCCTCCGCCGACGCGAGGATCAGTCCATTGCTGATCATGTTCTAACCATCCTTCGTTCGGGTGTCCTGTCTGGCGTGGGCCGGGCCGCCGCGGACACGGCGGCCGGCCCTGGCAGGGACAGGATCAGTTGATGACGAAGGCGAAGACCAGGCCGAGGATGGCCAGGGCCTCGGCGAGCGCGAAGCCCAGGAGGGCGATCGGCTGCAGGATGCGCTGGGCCTCGGGCTGGCGGGCGACGCCGTTGATGTAGGCGGCGAAGATGAGGCCCACGCCGATGGCGGAGCCGATGGCGGCGAGGCCGTAGCCGATCATGTTGAGGGAGCCGGAGATTTCCATGGTGCTTCCTTTCACGGGGCCGGAGGGTTCCGGCCGAGTTGGGGGGAGGTCTCTCTTCCCGGGCCCGCGCGGGCCGGGAAGGAGTCTGTGCGGGAGGTCCCGCCCCGGGTCCGGACGTCCGTTCAGGACGCGCCGGCCGGGAAGATCAGTGGTCGTTCGCGTCGATGGCGCCCTGGATGTACAGGGCGGTCAGCAGCGTGAAGACGAAGGCCTGGAGGTACATCAGGAGGATCTCCAGGAGGTACAGGGCCACGGAGGCGAGGATCACCAGCACACCGGTGCCGGCGAGCAGGGGGTTGCCGGTCTGCGTGATGAGGAAGGCCGCGCCCGCGCCGGCGAGCATGACGATCATGTGGCCGGCGAGCATCACGGCCATCAGACGCAGGGAGTGCGTCAGCGGGCGCACGATGAAGTTCGAGATGAACTCCAGCGGCACGAGCAGCGGCAGGATCCAGCCCGGGACGCCCGAGGGGACGACGGCCAGCTTGAAGTACTTCACGCCGTGGTGCTTGACGCCCACGCCGATCCAGATCGCGTAGACGATCAGCGCGATGGCGTACGCGGAGCCCGCGTGGGAGAACGAGGGCATCTGGAGCAGCGGGATGGCGCCGAAGAGGTTGTTCAGCAGCACGAAGAAGAAGATCGCGAAGAGCAGCGGCACCCACTGCTTGAAGTGCTTCTCGCCCATGACGTCGCGGCCGATGCCGTTGCGGACGAAGGCGTACCCGGACTCGGCGATCCACTGGGCGCGGCCGGGAACGAGCTTCGGCTTGCGCATGGCCCAGGCGAAGAAACCGGTGATCAGCACGACGGAGAGCAACACCAGCAGCATCTGCTTGCCGAAGCCCGTGCCGTACTCGGCGCCCCACGGCAGGAGATCCGGCAGGTGAGCGTCCGAGACGGACGGGGGCACGAATTCTGCGTTGGCCAGCACGAGGGGTAGCACGCGGTTCCTCTCCGAAGTGGTGCGCGACCGGCCCGCGGGCCCGGCCCTCGCACCGGACCTGGACCCGCGACGAGAGGGGACCGGAGAGCCTGGGAAGAGGACATCGAGCGGCGCACGAGGACCGTCGGTGTGTTCGCCGTAGACGATACCAAACGGGCGGCCGTGCTCCCTACCGCGATGCCGGTGAGAACGCGACCCTCGGCGCCTCGCGTCAGTCGGCGTAGATGCCGCGGCGGGTGCGTGCGAAGACGAGCACCTCGACGGCCTGCCACACGACGACGCCGACGAGCGCGCCGACCGCGACGGCCGTGCCGGACATCCACTCGGGCATGCGCAGGGTCGCGAGGAGCAGGGCGTAGAGCACCAGCTTGACGACGAACGCCCCCACGCTCAGGGGCAGGGCCGCCGCGCGGGCGCGGTCCCAGGCCACGGCCGTCGTCGCGCCCGTCAGGGCGGAGAGCACCAGGACCGCTCCCCCGCCGGTCAGCGCCGACAGACCCGCGGGACCGCCGTGGAGGACGGCGGCCACGGCCCCGCAGGCGAGCACGCCGACGGCGGTCGCGGCGCAGCACCAGCGCAGGATCCCCCACCATCCGGCGCGGTTCTCCCAGCGGCGGCGGGCAGGTCGGGCAGAGGCGGTCACGGCTGGTCCTTCGGCTGGGCGTCGGGGCGGGAGGCGGGCCGGGCGGCACGGGCGCGCAGGGGGTGCACCGTCAGCCAGGTGGCCACGGCCAACCCCGCGGCGGCGAGGAGCAGGACCACGGCGTCGTCGGCGAAGTTCAGGGAGAGCACGCCCCAGGCGACGATGAACGACCACAGCCACAGCACCCGGACGGCCTGGGCGTGCGTGAAGCCGCCGTCGACGAGACGGTGGTGCAGATGACCGCGGTCCGCGCCGAACGGACTCTCCCCGTGCGCGGCCCGGCGGATGACCGAGATCGTCAGGTCCGCCAGCGGAAGGGCCAGCACGGCGATCGGGAGCAGCACCGGCATGTAGGCCGGGACGTTGCGGAAGCGGAACCCCTCCAGGGCGTCGAGGTCGGCGGTCACGGCCACCGCCGCCGTCGAGAGCAGCAGCCCCAGCAGGAGGGCTCCCGACTCCCCCATGAAGATCCGCGCCGGATGGCGGTTGTAGGGCAGGAACCCGGCGCACGCTCCGATCAGCAGGGCCATGAGCAGCGTGGCCAGGTTGGAGTAGTCGAATTGGTCGATGGTGCGCGTCAACAGGTACGAGTACACGAAGAACGCCGAGCCGCCGATCAGCGCGACGCCGGCCGCGAGGCCGTCCAGGCCGTCGATGAAGTTGATGGCGTTCATGGTCAGGACCACGACGAAGACCGTGAGCGCGACCTGCACGGCCTCGCTGCCCACGTGGATCCAGCCCACGGGCAGGGCCGCGATCCGGATCCCTCCCAGCGCCACGGCGAGGGCGGCGAGGCTCTGGCCGCCGAGCTTGGCCCACCAGCGCAGGTCCACGAGGTCGTCGACGACGCCCAGCACCAGGATGATCCCGAGCGCGGCGAGCAGCCCGCGCATGGCGGAGGCGTCGGTGAAGATCCCCCCGAGGAACGGGACGGTACCCGCCACGGCGAGGCCGGCGAGCACGGCCGCGACCATGGCGACGCCCCCGAGCTTCGGCACCGGGGCGCGGTGGACGTCCCGGTCCCGGTGCGGCGTGTAGGCGCGTGCGCGCACCCCGACGCGCCGCACCCACGGGGTGAGCGCCAGGCACGTCAGGGCCGTGACGGCCGCGACCAGGAGGTAGGCGCGCACGCGGGGGCTCAGGCCTCCGGCGCGGCCGGCGGCGTGGTGAGCTCGGCGGGCACGGGCGGCTCCTCGCCCTCGGCGACGAGGTCCGGGACCACCGCGCGGAGGGCCTCGAGGGAGACGGCGCCCTGCCGGGCGACCCGGAAGGGGGTGACGGTGCAGTCCACGATGGTGGAGGGCTCCTGGGTGGCGCGCTCACCGCCGTCCAGGTAGAGGGCGACGGACTCGCCCAGCATCTCCTCCGCACCGCGGGCGGTCGTGGCCGCCGGCATCCCCGTGCGATTGGCGCTGGAGACGGCCATGGGGCCGACGGCGTACAGCAGCTCGCGGGTGACGGCGTCGTCGGGCACGCGCAGGGCGACCGTGCCCCGGGTCTCGCCGAGATCCCACGTCAGCGTGGGCTGGGAGCGCAGGATCAGGGTGAGGGCGCCGGGCCAGAAGCGTTCGGCCAGCTCCTCCGCGGCCTCGGGGACGTCGTAGGCCAGCCCCGCCATGACGGAGCGGTCGGAGATCAGCACCGGCGGGGGCATGGTGCGGCCGCGGCCCTTGGCGGCCAGCAGCACGGCCACGGCCGTCGGGGAGAACGCGTCCGCGCCGATGCCGTACACGGTGTCCGTGGGGAGGACCACGCAGGCGCGGTCGGCCAGCACGGCACGCGCGCGCTCGACGGCGGCGGTCAGGTCGGAGGGGTCGGAGACGTCGATGAACTCACTCACGGCTCCATTCTCCCATCCGAGGGCGGCGCGACGAGGGCACCCGTCCGCACGGCGGCCAGGAACCGCTCACGGCCGGTGTGGTCCGGCAGCACCCGGACGTCCTCGAAGCGACCCCCGAGGCGGGCCTCCGCGGCCAGGGCCTCCCCTTGCGCCTCGTGGTGCTCCATGACGAGCCGGCCCCCGGGTCGCAGGAGGCCCGCGGCGCGGGCGATGATCCCCCGGGGGATCCGCAGCCCGGCCGCGTCCCCGCCGTAGAGGGCCGTGGGCGGATCCGCGAGCGCCTCGGCCTGGACGGGCAGCTCCGCGTCCGGGACATACGGCGGATTGGAGAGGACGACGTCCACGGTGCCGTCCAGGTCCGCGCACGCGACAAGGGCATCGCCTTGTCGCAGGTCCACTCCGCGCGGCTCGAGGTTCCGTCGGGCCCACGCCAGGGCCGCGTCCTCCCGCTCGACGGCCGTCACCGCCACGTCGCGGTGGCGCTCCTCGGCCCAGGCGGCCACTGCGGCGGCGATCGCCCCCGAGCCCGTGCACAGGTCGACCACCCGCGCCGGCCCGTCCAGCACGGCCAGCGCCCGGATGCCCTCCTCCACCAGCAGCTCGGTCTCCGGCCGCGGGACGAACACCCCCGGGCCCACCTCGAGCGTGAGCCCGTGGAACGCGGCCGCCCCCGTGATGTGCTGCAGCGGCTCGCGCACGGCCCGGCGCTCCACCAGGGCTCCGAAGGCCTCCGCCTGCCCGGGGCCGGGCGCGGCCCCCGCGAGCACGCGGGCCAGCAGCGTGCCGCGGTCCCCGCCCAGCAGGTGGGACAGCAGCAGCTCCGCATCGGCCCGCGGGGAGTCCACGCCCGCGGCCCGCAGGGTGGCCGCGGCCTGCCGCAGCAGCGCCGACCAGTCCGCGGGCGGCGTCGCCGGTCCGGACGAGGTCACCGCGCCTCCTCCCCCAGCCGCGCCAAGCGACGCTGCTCGTCGAGGGCGACGCAGGAGTCGATCACCGGGTCGAGCGCCCCGTCCAGGACAGCGTCGAGGTTGTGCGCCTTGAAGCCGGTGCGGTGGTCGGCGATGCGGTTCTCCGGGAAGTTGTAGGTGCGGATCCGCTCGGAGCGGTCCATGGTGCGCACCTGGGCCGAGCGCGCGGCCGAGTCCTCCGCGTCCCGCTCCGCCCGCTGTCGCTCCAGCAGGCGCGAGCGCAGCACCCGCAGCGCCGCCTCCCGGTTCTGGATCTGCGACTTCTCGTTCTGCATGGACACGACGATCCCCGTGGGCAGGTGCGTCAGGCGCACCGCGGAGTCGGTGGTGTTGACGGACTGGCCGCCCGGCCCGGAGGAGCGGAAGACGTCCACCTTGAGGTCGTTCGGATCGAGGTGGACCTCGTCCGGGGCGTCCACCTCGGGCAGCACGAGCACGCCGGCGGCCGAGGTGTGGATGCGCCCGGCGGACTCCGTGACCGGCACCCGCTGGACGCGATGCACCCCGCCCTCGTGCTTCAGGCGGGTGTAGACGCCCTCCGCCGGGTCCTGGGCGGAGCCGCGCACCGCCACGTGGACGTCCTTGAAGCCGCCCAGGTCCGAGTGGGTGGCCGAGAGGACCTCCGTCCGCCAGCCCCGCGACTCCGCGTAGCGCAGGTACATGCGCAGCAGGTCGCCGGCGAACAGCGCGGCCTCCTCGCCGCCCTCGCCGCCCTTGATCTCGAGGATCACGTCGCGCCCGTCGTCCGGGTCCCGCGGGATCAGCAGCCGGCGCAGGCGCTCGGCCGCCTCGTCCGCGGCGGCCTCCAGGGCGGGCACCTCCGCGGCGAAGGCGGCGGCGTCCTCCCCCGGCGCCGCGGCCAGCTCCCTCGCGTCGTCCCGGTCCGCCACCGCCTGCTCCCACTCCCGGTGGGCCGCGACCACCGCCCCCAGCTCCGCGTACCGCCGCCCCACGCGGCGGGCGCGGGCGGCGTCGGCGTGGAGCGCGGGGTCGGAGAGCTGGCCGGCCAGCTCGCGGTGCTCGGCGAGCAGACGCTCGACGGACTCGAACACGGTGCCTCCTGGTGACGGGTCGGGGTGGCGGGACGGGGCGGACGACGACAGCCCCGCCGCCGGACCGCGCGGGTCCGACGGCGGGGCCGCACGGTCAGGCGGGACTCAGTCGTCGCCCTTGGAGCCCAGCGTGGTCTTGGAGACCAGCATGAGGAACTCCGCGTTGGACGCGGTGTCCTTGATCTTGTTGGTGAGCAGCTCGAGGGCCTGCTGGGTGTCCAGGCCGGAGAGGACGCGGCGCAGCTTCCACATGATCTTGACCTCCTCCGGGGAGAGCAGGACCTCCTCGCGGCGGGTGCCGGACGCGTTGACGTCCACCGCCGGGAAGATGCGGCGCTCGGCGAGCTGCCGGGACAGCCGCAGCTCCATGTTGCCGGTGCCCTTGAACTCCTCGAAGATGACCTCGTCCATGCGGGAGCCGGTCTCCACCAGGGCGGTGGCGAGGATGGTCAGCGAGCCGCCGTTCTCGATGTTGCGCGCGGCGCCGAAGAACTTCTTCGGCGGGTACAGCGCGGCCGAGTCGACGCCGCCGGAGAGGATGCGGCCCGAGGCCGGGGCGGCCAGGTTGTAGGCGCGGCCCAGGCGGGTCATGGAGTCGAGGAGCACGACGACGTCGCGGCCCATCTCCACGAGGCGCTTGGCGCGCTCGATGGCCAGCTCCGCCACGGTGGTGTGGTCCTCGGCCGGGCGGTCGAAGGTGGAGGCGATGACCTCGCCGGCCACGGAGCGCTGCATGTCCGTGACCTCCTCGGGACGCTCGTCCACGAGGACCATCATCAGGTGCACCTCGGGGTTGTTCCGGGTGATGGCGTTGGCGATGGACTGCAGGATCATCGTCTTGCCCGCCTTGGGCGGGGAGACGATCAGGCCGCGCTGGCCCTTGCCGATGGGGCTGATGAGGTCGATCACGCGCGGGCCGACCAGCTTGTGGTCGGACTCCAGGCGCAGGCGCTCGGTGGGGTACAGCGGCACGAGCTTGCCGAACTCCACCCGCTGCGGGTTCTCCTCCGCCGGCTGGCCGTTCACGGTGGTGACCTTGACCAGCGCGTTGAACTTCTGGTTGCGGCCGCCGCCGGAGTGCGGCTTCTCGCCCTCGCGCGGGGCGCGGATCGCGCCGACGACGGCGTCGCCCTTGCGCAGGCCGAACTTCTTGACCATGGCCAGGGAGACGTAGACGTCCTTCTCCCCCGGCAGGTACCCGGAGGTGCGGACGAACGCGTAGTTGTCCAGCACGTCGAGGATGCCGGCGACGGGCTGGAGGACGTCGTCCTCGGTCACCTCGACGTCGTCCACCTCGGGCCCGCGGGAGCGGCGGTTGCGCCCGCGGTCGTTGCGGTTGCGGCGGTTGCGGCCGCGGCGGCCGTCCTCGTCGCGGTCCTCGCGGCGGCCGTTGCCGCGGTCGCTGCGCTTCTGGCCGTCGCCGCCCTGGCCGCGACCGGACTCCTCCTCGCGGTCCTCTCGGCGGCCGCCCTGGGAGCGATCCTCGCCCTGGCCGTTGGCCCGCTCGCCGTTGGCCCGCTCGCCGTTCTGGCGATCCGCGTTCTGACGCTCGCCGCGGTCGCGGTCGCCGCGGCCCCGGCGGGAGCGGGAACGGCCCTCGGCGCGCTCCTCGTCGCCGTCCTGCTCGCGACGGGTCTCCTCGCCGGCGCCACGGCCGGACTCCTGCTTCTCGTCCTGCGCGCCGTTCTGCTGCGCGTCGCGCGCGGCGTGGTCGCCGCGCCGACGGCGGGAGCGGCCCGAGCCGGTCTCCTGGGCGCCGGACTCGGCGGACGCCTCGGCGCGCGCGGGGGCGTCCTCGGTCTCGGCGGCGGGCTGCTCGTCGGCGGGGGCCTGCGTGGCCTCGGCGGGCTGGTCGGCGGCCACGGCGCCGTCGGAGTCGGCGCGGCGGGAGCGGCGGCGTGAGCGCGGGGCCTGCTCCGCGGCCGGGGCCTCGGCGGCCTCCGCCTGCGCGGCCGGGGCGGCGGCCGCCTGGGCCGCGGCGTCGCGGTCGGCCACGGAGCCGCCGCGCTGGTGGTCGGAGATCGCCGCCACCAGGTCGGACTTGCGCATGCGCGAGCCGCCGGTGATGCCGAGCTGGGAGGCCAGGGCCTGCAGCTGGGCGAGCTTGAGAGAGGCCAGCCCGCCGCCGGCGGTGGTCTGGTCGGGGGATTCGGTCACGAAGGTTCCTTCTCCGTCGTCAGCAGCCGCGCGGCGCGTCACGCGCGGCGGGCTGAGGTGGGCGCCCGGTCGGCGCGCGCAGCGGCGAGCCTGAGAACCGGGCCTGTGGTCTTCCCTGGCGGCGCCTCCCCGAGCCCACGCGCAGTCACTGCGTGGCGGGGGCGGAGGCACCGGAACTCGATCGGCCGGGACGCGGCGACGCGCGGCGCACGACGGGCGTGCGGGGCGGCCGGTCAGCCGTGATGGAGTGGCTCCACCCTAGCACCCTCGGCCGCCACGCCGGGCACCAGCACGCGCCACGCGGCCCCGGTCTCCGGCGCCAGGGCGCGCATCGCCTCCGCGGCGCGCTCGGCATCGGCCGGGGTCGGGGCCAGCACCAGGACGGTGGGCCCGGCGCCCGAGACGACGGCGGCGTGGCCCTGCTCCCGCAGCCCCCGCACCAGCGCGGCCGAGGGCGGCATGGCGGAGGCGCGGGCGTCCTGATGGAGCCAGTCCCTCGTCGCCGGCAGCAGGAGGTCGGGGCGGGAGGCCAGCGCGAGCGTGAGGAGGGCGGCACGGCCCGCCTGCTCGGCCGCGACGGCGTGCGGCACGGACTCCGGCAGGGCGGCCCGGGCGGCATGGGTGGACAGCGTGACGTCCGGGATGCCGATCACGGGGGTGATCTGCGGGTGCAGCGCGACCGCGGCCGTGGCCCAGCCGGGCCCGCCGTCGCGGTGCCAGGAGACGGACGCCCCGCCGGCGAGGGCCGGGGCGACGTTGTCCGGGTGGCCCTCGCGGCGGGCGGTGACGTCCAGCAACTCCGCGGCGGAGAGCCGCTCGTCGGCGGGCAGCAGCGCCTCGGCGGCGAGCACCGCGGTGACCACGGCCGCCGCCGAGGAGCCCAGACCGCGGGCGTGCGGGATGCGGTTCACGGCCGTCAGCGCCAGCCCCGGGGCGCGGAACCGGCGCCGGGTCAGGTGCGCGTGGGCGAGCCGGAGGACCAGGTGCTCCCCGTCCGTGGGGAGCTCCGCGGCCCCCTCCCCCGTCACGACGGCCGTGTCCGGTCCGTCCACGACGGTCAGCGTCACCTCGTCCCGCAGCTCCAGGGCCAGGCCCAGGGCGTCGAAGCCGGGCCCCAGGTTGGCCGAGGTCGCGGGCGCCAGGACGCGGGCGCCGGTGCCGGGGGGGAGGTCGCGCAGCTCACGCATGGGCTCAGGTCAGCCCCAGCGCCTCGGCCACGGTCACCACGTCGAACGGCACCGAGCGCGGGGTCACGTCGTCGCCGTCGGCGCCCTTGAGGGCCCACTGCGGGTCCTTCAGGCCGTGGCCGGTGACGGTGATGACCCACGTCTTGCCCGCGGGCACGTTCCCCGCGGCGTGGTGCTTGATGAGACCCGCGACGCCGGCCGCGGACGCCGGCTCCACGAACACCCCCTCCTTGGAGGACAGCCAGCGGTGCGCGGCGAGGATCTCCTCGTCCGTGACGGAGTCGATCATGCCGCCGGAGGCGTCGCGGGCCGCGGTGGCCTGGTCCCAGGAGGCCGGGTTGCCGATGCGGATCGCGGTGGCGATGGTCTCCGGCTCCGTGACCGGGTGGCCCAGCACCAACGGGGCCGCGCCGGCCGCCTGGAAGCCCCACATCACCGGGGTCTTGGTGGCCACGGCGGGCAGCTCCTCGTCCGAGGTGCCCGGGTGCGGGTTCACGTAGGGGCGGGAGTACTCCTGGTAGCCCTTCCAGTACGCGGTGATGTTGCCCGCGTTGCCCACCGGCAGCAGGTGGTAGTCGGGGGCGTCGCCCAGCAGGTCCACGACCTCGAAGGCGGCCGTCTTCTGGCCCTCGATGCGCGCCGGGTTCACCGAGTTCACCAGGAACACCGGGTAGTTCTCCGAGAGCTTGCGCGCGATGTCGAGGCAGTTGTCGAAGTTGCCCTGCACCTGGAGGATCTCCGCACCGTGCGCCACGGCCTGGGACATCTTGCCCATCGAGATCTTGCCCTCGGGCACCAGCACGGCGCACGTGAGCCCGGCCTGCGCGGCGAACGCGGCCGCCGAGGCCGAGGTGTTGCCGGTGGAGGCGCACACCACGGCCTTCGCGCCGTTCTCCACGGCGGCCGTGATGGCCATGGTCATGCCGCGGTCCTTGAACGAGCCCGTCGGGTTCATGCCCTCGAACTTGACGTAGACCTCGCCCTCGACGAGCTCGGACAGGTGCGGTGCCCGGATCAGGGGGGTGCCGCCCTCGCCCAGGGAGACCACGCGGGTGTCCTCGGTGACGGGCAGGCGGCCGGCGTACTCGCGGATGACTCCGCGCCAGACGTGGGCCATGGGTCAGTTCCCTTCGACTCGCAGGACGGACGCCACCTCGTGCACGGCGTCCAGGGTGGTCAGCTCGGCGACGACGTCGTCGAGGTCGCGCTGGCGGGCGCGGTGGGTGATCAGGCGCAGGGATGCGCCCGCGGCGTCGTCGGCGCCCTGCACCTGGCGGAGCGTCTCGATGGACACGCCGTGCTCCTCGAACACGCCGGCCACGCGGCGCAGCACGCCGGGCTGGTCGGCGACGCGCAGCACCACCATGCAGGAGGTGCGCGCCTCGGAGACGTCGAGCGCGGGCAGCGCCGCGACGGGGGTGCGCAGACGGGCCGGGCCGCCGCGGACGATGCGCTGGCCGATCGCGACGGCGTCGCCCATCACCGCGGACGCCGTGGGCGCGCCGCCGGCCCCGGGGCCGTAGAACATCAGCTGACCGGCGTTCTCCGCCTCCACGAACACGGCGTTGTAGGCGCCGCGCACGGAGCCCAACGGGTGCTCGCGGGGGATGAGGGTGGGGTGCACGCGCAGGATCGCGCCCGCCGTGCCGTCCCGGGCGGTGTCCCGCTCGGCGATCGCCAGCAGCTTGATGACGTAGCCGGCGTCCGCGGCGGCCGCGTTGTCCTCGGCCGTGACCTCCGTGATGCCCTCCACAGAGACCTGGTCCAGGGTGTAGGACGAGCCGAAGGCCAGCGTGGCCAGGATGGCCGCCTTCGCCGCGGCGTCGAACCCGCCCACGTCCGCGGTGGGGTCCGCCTCCGCGTAGCCCAGGCGCTGGGCCTCGGCCAGGGCGTCCGCGAAGGAGGCGCCCTCCGTGTCCATGCGGTCGAGGATGAAGTTGGTCGTGCCGTTGGCGATGCCCATGACGCGGTTGACGGTGTCGCCCGAGAGCGAGTCGCGCAGGGGCCGGAGGATCGGGATCGCGCCGGCGACGGCGGCCTCGAAGCTGAGCTGGGCGCCGGTCTCGGAGGCGAGGCGGTAGAGCTCCTCGCCGTGCTCGGCCAGCAGGGCCTTGTTGCCGGTCACGACGGACGTGCCGGCCTGGAGGGCGCGGCGGATCAGCGAGCGGGCGGGCTCGATGCCGCCCATCAGCTCGATGACCAGGTCCGCCCCGTCCACGAGCGCCTCCGCGTCCGTGGTGTACAGGGAGGGGTCGGCCTGCCAGTCGCGCACCGCGGCGGTGTCCCGGACGGCGATGCCGGTGAGCTCGAGGCGCGCCCCGACGCGGTCGGCGAGGACGGCCGCGTCCTCGGTGAGGATGCGCGCGGCCTGGGACCCCACGGTGCCGCCGCCGAGCAGCGCCACCCTCAGGGCATCGCGGGCGGGAGCGGGCGCGGTCTGCGCAGCGGATGCGGTGGGCTCGGCCATGGTCCTCCGTCGGTCGGGGCGGGTGCGGTGGGCGCGGCGCCGTCGCGGACGACGCCGGGCGCGGCCCCCAATCTATCGGCCTGGGCGGGGGCCGCGGCCCGCGCGTCGGGCCGTGACCGGGCGCCGGACGGTTCAGGCCGGGTTCTGCGGATCGACCTCACGCCGCAGCAGGTCGTCCAGGGTCTCGCGCCGGACGATCTCCCGCGCCTCGCCGTCGCGCACGGCCACCACGGCCGGGCGCAGCAGGGCGTTGTAGTTGGAGGACATCGAGTGGGTGTAGGCGCCCGTGGCGGGCACCGCCAGCAGGTCGCCGCGGGCCACGTCCTCCGGCAGCCAGACGTCGCGGACCAGGATGTCCCCGGACTCGCAGTGCTTGCCCACCACGCGGGACAGCGCGGGAGCGGCGTCCGAGGTGCGGGAGGCCAGCGCCGCGGTGTAGTCCGCGTCGTAGAGCACCGGGCGCGGGTTGTCCGACATGCCGCCGTCCACGGCGACGTACCGGCGCGAGGCGGTGCCGTCGTCGGGAGCGTCCACGTCCACGGTCTTGGTCACGCCCACGGAGTAGAGGGTGAGCCCGGCGGGGCCGGAGATCGCGCGGCCCGGCTCGATCGAGATCCGCGGGCACGTCAGGCCCAGCCGCTCCACGGCCTTCTGGACGTCGTCCGCGAGCGCGTCGGCGATCTCCGCGGCCGGACGGGGCTCGTCCACCGCGGTGTAGGCGATGCCGTGGCCGCCGCCGAGGTCCAGCTCCGGCAACTCGACGCCGTGCTCGTCCTTGACCTCGGCGAGGAACCCCAGCACGCGCTCGGCGGCCAGGCCGAAGCCGTCGGCCTCGAAGATCTGCGAGCCGATGTGGCAGTGCAGGCCGAGGAGGCGGATCGAGTCCGCCTGCAGGGCGGTCCGCACGGCGACGGCGGCCGGGGCCACGCCGGCCTCGTTCCCGTCCCGCCCGGTGGCGGACGGGGTGAGGGAGAGCCCGAACTTCTGGTCCTCGTGGGCTGTGGCGATGAAGTCGTGTGTGTGGGCGTGCACACCCGGCGTCACGCGCAGCATCACGGGGGCGATCTGCCCGCGCTCGGCCGCGAGCGCCGCGAGGAATTCGAGCTCGTCCACGGAGTCCACGATGATCCGGCCGACGCCGGCGTCCAGGGCCGTCGCGAGCTCCGCGGCGGACTTGTTGTTGCCGTGCAGGCCGATGTGCTCGGGCAGCACGCCGGCGCGCAGGGCGATGGCCAGCTCACCGCCCGAGGCGGTGTCCACGCGCAACCCCTCCTCGGCGGCCCAGCGGGCCGTGGAGAGGGTGAGCATCGACTTCCCGGCGAAGTACACGTCGGCGCCGCCGCAGAGCGACTCGAAGGCCGCGTCGAAGCCCTCGCGGAAGGCGCGGGCGCGGGCGCGGAAGTCGTCCTCGTCCAGCACCAGCACCGGGGTGCCGAACCGCTCGGCCAGCACGGAGGCGGGCACGCCCTGCACGGCGAGCTCGCCGGCCGCGTCCCGGGCCACGCCCGAGGACCAGACCAGCGGCGCCAGGGCGTCGGGGTCCGCGGGCGCCGGCAGCCAGGCCGGGGCGAGCGGGTGGGCGGACTGCGGGGCGGTCTCGGTCACGGTCTCCTCCAGGTTCACGGAGCCGGCGTTCACATGGTCTCCGGCGCGGACACGCCGAGCAGTCCCAGGCCGTTGCGCAGCACCTGGGCTGCGGCGTCGTTGAGCCACAGGCGGGTGCGGTTGACGTCCTCGACCGGGGCCGGGGTGCCGTCCTCGAGCGGGACGGGCACGATGCGCTGGGCGGCGTACCAGGAGTGGTACGCGCCGGCGATGACCTCGAGGTGGCGGGCCACGCGGTGCGGCTCGCGCAGGCGCGCCGCCGAGGCCACGACGGCGGGGAACTCCGCCAGCTGGGCGAGCAGCTCGGACTCGGTGGGGTCGGTCAGCAGCGACGCGTCGAACGCGCAGCGGTCCACCCCGTGCGCGGCGGCCGTGCGGGCGGCGCCGCAGGCGCGGGCGTGCGCGTACTGCACGTAGTAGACCGGGTTGTCGTTGGTCTGCGAGCGCAGCAGCTCCGGGTCGATGGTGATGGGCGAGTCCGCGGGGTAGCGGGCCAGGTCGTAGCGCAGGGCGTCCTTGCCCAGCCACTGGACCAGGTCCTTGAGCTCGATGATGTTGCCGGCGCGCTTGGAGAGCTTGGCGCCGTTCACGGAGATCAGCTGGCCGATGAGGATCTCGATGTTCTCCTCGGGGTCGTCGCCGGCGGCCGCGGCGATCGCCTTGAGGCGCCCGACGTAGCCGTGGTGGTCCGCGCCCAGCAGGTACACCTTCTCCTCGAAGCCGCGGTCGCGCTTGTCCAGGTAGTAGGCGGCGTCGGCGGCGAAGTAGGTGGGCTCGCCGTTCGCGCGGATCATCACGCGGTCCTTGTCGTCCCCGAAGTCGGTGGTCCTCAGCCACACGGCGCCCTCGCGGTCCTCCACGTGGCCCTGCTCGCGCAGGCGGTCCACGGCGGCCTGGATGGCGCCGGACTCGTGGAGGCGGGTCTCGGACGTGAACACGTCGAAGTGCACGTCGAACGCCGCCAGGGTGTCCTTGATGTCCTGCATCTGCAGCTCGTAGGCGGCCTGGCGGACCACGGGGCGGGCGGCGTCGTCGGTCAGCTCGCGCACCTGCGGGTGGTCGGTCGCGACGGCGTCGGCCAGGTCCTTGACGTAGGCGCCGGGGTAGCCGCCCTCGGGGACGTCGCGGCCGGCCATGCGGGCCAGGACGGAGTCGGCGAACACGTTCATCTGGTTGCCGGCGTCGTTGATGTAGTACTCGGCGGTGACGTCCGCGCCGGAGGCGCGCAGCAGGCGGACGATCGCGTCGCCCAGGGCGGCCCAGCGGGTGTGGCCGATGTGCAGCGGGCCCGTGGGGTTGGCGGAGACGAACTCCATGTTCACGGTGTGGCCGGCCAGGGCCTCGTTGCGGCCGTAGGCCTCGCCCGCCTCCACGATCTGCCGGGCCAGTTCGCCCGCGGCGGCGGCGTCGAGGGTGATGTTCAGGAAGCCGGGGCCGGCGACGTCGACCGTCGCCACACCGGGCTGCTCCCCCACGCGCGAGGCCAGGGCCGAGGCGAACTCGCGCGGGTTCATGCCCGCCTGCTTGGCGAACTGCAGAGCCACGTTGGTGGCCCAGTCCCCGTGCTCGCGGCTGCGGGGGCGCTCCACCTTCACGCGGTCCGCGGACAGCTGCTCGCGCAGCTCGGCGGGGAGCTCGCCGGCGTCGACGGCGGCCAGCAGCTGGGCATGGATCAGGGCGGAGAGTTCTTCGGGCTTCACCCGCGCAAGTCTACGGATCCGGGCGCGGGGGTGCGCGCATGCGTCCGGCGGCGCGGGGGCCCGGGGAGCCGCACGGTGGCGTCCGGCCTTAACGTGTCCAGGCCCTCCCGTAGCGTCGGCGGGCCCCCGCCCCGCCTTCCCCCAGGAGCACGACCGACCATGATGGGCCCCTCCCACGCCGTGACCGGAGCCGCCGGCTGGCTCGCGCTGACCGGACCGCTGGCCGACCTCGCGGGGGTGTACGTGGGACCCCAGGTGCAGCTGGTGGGGGCGCTGACCACCGCGGGGGCGGCGTTGATCAGCGACTGGGACCACCCGCGTGCGACGATCGCCACGGCGCTGCCCCCGTTGAGCACGGTGCTGGCGCGGTTCATCCGCCGCGCGGCGGGTGGGCATCGGCGGGGGACGCACTCGTTCGTGGGGCTGGCGGCGTTCACGGCCGTCACCTGGGTGCTGACGCCGCTGACCGCCGCCGTGGGCTCCGTGACCTTCTCGGCCGGCCAGGGGGTGGTGGCTGCGTTCCTGGCCGCGGTGGCCGCTCGGATCCTGCGCGTGGCCCCGGGCCCGGTGTCCGGCTGGGCGGTGGGGCTGGCCGCCGGCGCGCTCGCCGGGACGACGGCGCCCGGCGCCACCTGGCTCACGGTCTCCGTGGCGCTGGGCGTGGGGCTGCACATCGTCGGGGACATGCTGACGACGCGCGGGGTGGCCCTGCTCTGGCCCGCCCTGCCGGACCCCCCGGTCCCCACCCCGTTCTGG
>NZ_JAKRNH010000002.1:0-63984 GCF_022346985.1 Micrococcus sp. ACRRV | reverse complement strand
GGCGTTAGCGTGGGACATGAAGGCCTTCTGTTCGCGTGAGCGGTTTCTTGACAACTCCACTCTCGCAACAGGAGGCCTTCGCCTGTCAGCTGCTCACGCAACAACGTCCCTGGACATCACACCTAGGAGATCCACGCGTGCAGCGCATCATCGTCATCCCAGACTCGTTCAAGGGGGCCCTGTCGTCGCGGGAGGCGGGCTCCGCGATCGCGGCGGGTCTCGCGTCGGTCACCGACGCCGAGGTCCTCGTGGTGCCCATCGCCGACGGCGGGGAGGGCACCGTCGAGGCCTTCGTGGCTGCCGCAGGGAGCGCCGTGCGATCCGCGACCGTCTGCGGGGTGTTCTACGGCGAGCGCGTGCCTGTCCACTACGGACTGGTCGCGCCGGACGTGGCGGTGGTGGAGACAGCCACATGTGCCGGGCTGCCGCTCGCCTCCGGACGCGAGGACACGGGACGGGCCACGACGTTCGGGGTCGGCGAACAGATCCTTGACGCGGTGTCCGCTGGCGCGCGCAGAGTCATCGTCGGGGCCGGCGGGAGCGCGACGACGGACGGCGGCACGGGCGCTGCCGCGGCCCTCGGCGTCCGGTTCTTCGACGCCGCGGGTGAGGAGTTCGTTCCGACCGGCGACACCCTCACCCGGATTGCCCGGATCGACTCCACCCCGGCACGAGACCGGCTCCGCGACGTCGACGTGGAGGTGATGTGTGACATCAGCAACCCCCTCACGGGATCGCAGGGTGCAGCCCACGTGTTCGGCCCCCAGAAGGGGGCGGATCCTGCATCAGTGGTGAGCCTGGACACCGGACTGGCCCATCTTGCCGGCATCGTCGAGCGAGACCTCGGGGTCGCGATCGATGCGCTCCCCGGTGCGGGAGCGGCGGGGGGTCTCGCCGGTGGCCTGCACGCCTTCATCGGGGCCACCTTGAAGCCGGGTATCGACGCCGTCCTCGAGACGGCGGGTTTCCACGACCTCGTGAAGACCGCTGACCTCGTCATCACCGGGGAGGGGCGCATCGACGGCCAGTCCTTGGCCGGGAAAGTGCCGATCGGCGTGGCCCAGGCCGTGCGCTCAGTCGGTCGTGCGATCCCGGTGATCGTCCTCGCGGGCTCCGTGGGACAGGACGCGGACACCCTCTACGACGAGGGCATCACCGCGATCGTGCCCATTGGCCGCGGGCCCCAGGACTTGGCGACAGCGATCCGGCGTACGGCAGAGGACCTGACCGCGACCGCCCGCGACGTCGGGCGACTGGTGATGGCCTGCTCCCCCGCCGATCTCACACGGTGAGGGGGGTGAGGACGGGCGGAGGCTCGTCCTGGCCCATGGGGACTCGACGCCTGCCCTGCGCCGCATGGCGGTGTTCGACGTGATCGTGGACAACGCCGACCGCAAGCGCGCCCACATCCTCGCCATGCCCGGCGGTCACCGGTATGGGGTGGACCACGGGCTGACGTTCCATGTGGAGGACAAGCTGCGGACCGTGCTGTGGGGATGGATCGGTGAGGAGCTGAGCGAGGAGGAGCGCGACGGCGTGGCCCGAGTTCTCGCCGGAATGCCGGGCGACCTGGGGGGCAAGCTCGCAGGCCTGCTCCTGCCGGAGGAGACCGCGGCGCTCGGCGCGCGGTGCACCCGGCTGCTCGAGGACGAGCGATTCCCCGCCCCGAGTGGCCGGACACCGGCGGTGCCCTGGCCGCTGTTCTAGGGTCGCCGTCGGCGGCGGCTGGGTCCGTCAGCTCGACGCAAAAACACGACGGTGGCGGCCAGTAAGCACAGCTGTAAGTCGGCACCGACTGTGATCGGTCAGCACCTCGTCACGGCACAGAGAGAGCGGCCAAGTACCGGAGGATTGCCTCGCCACGAGACACGAATCCCGTGTCGGCCACCTTGCGCGGAGGCGGACGTGTGCCAGCCCGACCTCATGAGCCACAACACCCAGCCGGCGCACGCCCATGACGAATCGCGTGGGAAGTATGGTGGCGGAGTGAACCCGCTGGACCTCTTACTTTTCAGGGTAGCCAAATATTCGACTATGCGAAATCCCCGAAATTTGATTGATCATTCCTGCCAGCACTGCACACTGCTCTACCATGCCGGATATTGCAGCTGCAGAGTTCCTCGGCCCGTGACGCACAATCTCCGCAACCGCAGACGACAGGGCTTCGGGCCCATGTACAGAGTACGTAAGCGCCAGTCGACGACTCATCATCAATCTACGCTCAAGAGCAGCATCCCCTAGGCCCCCGCCCTCCGAAGAGTCTTCAGTCGCATCATTCACCAGGATGCGGGCCGCTCGAAGGACATCCCCCTCACTATGAGCTAACTCAAGATCAGCAAGGGCCGATTCGTGAGGGATGACTCGATGCGCCACATGATGGACACCCCCGCCAGGCGACTCAATGCTGGCGACCATGGGGATGGCACCCTCAGGCATACGAGCGGCAGCACAAATGGACCGGAATCGCGGGATTTCATTCATAAGCAATTCCATCTGACGTCGAGCACGTCGGCGCTCAATGCGAACAATTGCTTGAAAATTAGCTCGAATTAATTCGAGAAAATCAATCACGTCAGGTAGTCCGACAATCACACTCCTTACGGACTTATTCCAGTCGCGAATCGCTAGCATTTCACTCTTGGCGATAGTATACTCAACTTTGACCAGATCACTATCATCTATTGTGCTGAATGACAGCGACCCAGGAAGCGAGCCGGTATGGACAAGAATGTTGCGAAGATGATAGCAAATGGCATATCCTGGGACATTATCGAATGCGTCCGATAAATCCGACTTGAAATCCCTGGCTAATTCCGAATCTTTGCCAAATTGTCGAACAAGAAGAGTGTCGGTGGACTCGATATATGTGCGACCCGAAGAAAGATAGTTTGCAACCAAGAAGAAGAAGCGGCGAACCTGTTTCTCATGATCCCACGCAAATGGACCAGACGGCTTCGCTGGTGGAAGTTCGCTCAGGGTCTCTAGGAGGCCAGAAATCTGCAACCATGATTCATCGAACATTTGAAACGCATCTGACGAGTTCGCAAGACGAATACTATCTGCGAATTCTGACACCCAGTTAACATCTTGTTCGCCCACCAGGTCATGGCCAACAAACTCGAAATGATGTTCGGGTCTTGTTTCGTCAGCTGGAATCATAAAGGCCAGATGGATCTTCTCTCCGGCCTCGCTGTCCAGTGAATCAGCGTCCATCACTTTCCTCCGTTCATCCTCAAAAACGAGGTCAAACGTTGAACCGGAACTCCACCACGTCGCCGTCGCGCATGATGTACTCCTTGCCCTCCATGCGCACCTTGCCCGCGGCCTTCGCCTCGGCCATGGACCCGGCAGCGATCAGGTCATCGAAACTCACGATCTCCGCCTTGATGAAGCCGCGCTGGAAGTCGGTGTGTATCACGCCGGCAGCCTCGGGCGCCGTCGCGCCGACCGGGATGGTCCACGCGCGCGTCTCCTTCGGCCCAGCCGTCAGGTACGTCTGCAGGCCGAGGGTGGAGAAGCCGACGCGGGCCAGCTGGTCCAGCCCGGACTCGTCCTGGCCGGCCATCTCCAGCATCTCGGCCGCCTCCTCCTCGGAGAGCTCCACGAGGTCGGACTCGAGCTTGGCGTCCAGGAACACGGCGTCGGCGGGGGCCACCAGATCGCGCAGCTCCTGCTGCTTGGCATCGTCCCCCAGCACGCCCTCGTCCGAGTTGAACACGTAGATGAACGGCTTGGCGGTGAGCAAGCCCAGCTCCCGCAGCCGGTCCATGTCCAGCTTGTCCTTGTCCTTCGCAGCGAAGATCGTCTCGCCCCGCTCCAGCACCGCGAGCGCAGCCTGCAGCGCCTCGAGGTCGGCGGGCTCCTTCTTCTTGCCCTTGACCTCCTTCTCGACGCGCGGGATCGCCTTCTCCACGGTCTGCATGTCCGCGATGATCAGCTCGGTGTTGATGGTCTCCATGTCCGAGGCCGGGTCCACCTTGCCGTCCACGTGGACGACGTCGCCGTCGTCGAACGCGCGCACCACCTGGGCGATCGCGTGGGCCTCGCGGATGTTCGCCAGGAACTGGTTGCCCAGGCCCTCCCCCTCGGAGGCGCCCTTCACGATGCCCGCGATGTCCACGAAGGACACCGTGGCCGGCCGGATGCGCTCGGAGCCGAAGATCTCGGCCAGCTGGGGCAGCCGCTCGTCCGGCAGGTTCACCACGCCCACGTTCGGCTCGATCGTCGCGAACGGGTAGTTCGCCGCGAGCACGGTCTGGCGCGTCAGCGCGTTGAACAGGGTCGACTTGCCCACGTTGGGCAGTCCCACGAATCCGATAGTCAAAGCCACGGAGCCACTCTACCGGGGCGCCCGGACACGACGACGGCGCCGCACCCCCACGCGGAGGTGCGGCGCCGGCGTCGTCGGTTCAGCCGATCAGCGGCTCAGGCGGTCACTCGCCCGAGGGCTGCTGCGGGGCCTCGACCGCGGCGGAGTCCTGCACGGACTCCTGGCCGGCGACCTCCTGGCCCTCCACCTGGTCGGCGGCGGAGTGCTTCACCTGGATCTTGCGCGGCTTGGCCTGCTCGGCCACGGGGATGCTCAGCACGAGCACGCCGTCGCGGTAGTCGGCCTCGATGCGGTCCAGGGCCAGGCCCTGGCCCAGGGTCAGCTGGCGGGCGAACGTGCCGGACGAGCGCTCCCGGGTCAGCCACTGGCGGCCCTCGGAGGCGGCGGCCTCCTTGCGCTCGGCGCGGATGGTCAGGGTGCGCTCCTCGACGTCCACGTCGATCGACGCCGGGTCCACGCCCGGCAGCTCGACCTCGGCGACGAAGGCGTCGCCCTCGCGGTACAGGTTCATGGGCATGGACGCGGTGCCGGTCGCGCGGGTCGTCAGACCGTTCACCAGGCGCTCCATCTCACGGAAGGGACGCTCCATCTCACGGAACGGATCGATGGGACGGGCCATGTCGGTTCACTCTCCTCGGGAGTCGGGTGGGCGCCGCTGACACCGCGGCGTCTGATCACCACAACAGCACGCCCAGCGAACCTATTCCAGAAATCTGCGTGAACTCCGCTCAACTTTCTGAGGGACAGCCCGCACGCTGCGGCTCGGCCCCACCCATGACATTCGTCATGGCGCATTCCTGACGTCTGCCGCTCCCGCGGGGCGCGCCCCGCGGCGAGGCTGGAGCCATGAGCAACGCACCCGCACTCGCAACCCGGGGACTCACCCGCCGCTTCGGACCGGTCCGGGCCGTGGACGGCGTGGACCTCACCGTCCCCGCCGGCGAAGTCCTCGCCCTCCTCGGGCCCAACGGCGCCGGCAAGACCACGCTGCTGGACATGGCCCTGGGCTTCAGCCCGCCCTCGGACGGCACGGTCCGCATCCTCGGCTCCGACCCCGTCGCCGCCGTCCGCCAGGGCCGGGTGGGCGCAGTGCTGCAGACAGGCGGCCTGCTGGAGGACCTGAGCGTCCGCGAGACCGTGGCCATGGTGGCCGGCTGCCACCGCCGCCACATCGGCGTGTCCGCCGCCCTCGAGCGCGCCGGCCTCACCGGGCTGGCCGGCCGCCGAGTGAAGAAATGCTCCGGCGGCGAGCGCCAGCGGCTGCGCTTCGCCCTGGCCCTGCTCACCGACCCCGAGCTGCTGATCCTGGACGAGCCCACCGCGGGCATGGACGTCCGCGCCCGCCACGACTTCTGGGACACCATGCACGCCGAGGCGGACCGGGGCCGCACCATCGTGTTCGCCACCCACTTCCTCCCCGAGGCCGAGGACTTCGCGGATCGGATCGTCCTGATGCGCGAGGGCCGGATCCACGCGGACGGCACGCCCGCCGAGCTCGCCACCGGCGGGTCCGTCACCCTCACGGGCCGCTGGGCCGGCGGCGGAGGCGATCCGGACGCGCCCGCCCGCCTCGCCGCCGCCCTGGGCCTGCCGCGGGACGCCGTCGAGCTCGAACCACAGCACCTCTCCCCCGGCCGCCTGCGCGTGCGCGTCCCCGCCGGGGGCCGGGTCACCGGCGACGACGTCGCCCGCCACCTGCTGAACGAGCGCCTCGTCGAGGACCTGGCGATCACCCACGCCTCCCTCGACGACGTGTTCCTCTCCCTGACCGACGCCGGCCAGTCGGCACCCTCCGAGACGCAGGAGTCACTCGCATGAGCACGACCACCACCGCCCCCGGCCGACTGTTCGGCTATGCACGCCGCGAGTTCGTCCGCAACGTGCGGATGATCGAGAACTCGTTCTTCATCGTCGTCCTCCCCGTGGCGCTCTACCTCATGTTCGGCGCGCTCTCCGACTGGGGAGACCTCCCCGTCGGCCACGGGAACGCGTCCGCGTACACCATGACCGGCATGGCCGTGTACGGGGCGGTCATGGCCACCACCTCGATCGCCGGCTCGGCCGCCGTCGAGCGCCAGTCCGGCTGGGGCCGCCAGCTCTCCCTGACCGCGCTCACCCCGGGCGCCTACCTCGCCGGCAAGTGCCTCGTGGCCCTGGCCATGGCCGCCCTGCCCGTGCTCGCCGTGCTCGCCGCGGGCGCGCTCACGGGCGCGGAGCTCGACGGCCCGCTGCGCTGGCTCGCGACGGGCGCCCTCGCCCTGGTGTCCTCGCTGCCGTTCGCGCTGTTCGGCCTGGCGGCCGCCCTGCTCTTCCGTTCGGAGGCCGCCGTGTCCGCGGCGTCGGGCATCCTGGTGGTGTTCGGCTTCCTCGGGAACCTGTTCATCCCGCTCTCGGGGATCATGCTGGACATCGGGCGCTTCACTCCGGTGTACGGGGCCGGCGCCCTCGCCCGGTGGCCGCAGATGGAGGGAGAGAGGGCGCCGATGGGAACGGAACCCGCCGCCGCGGACCCGCTGTGGCTGCCGATCGTGAACCTGCTGGCCTGGACCGCCGTGTTCACGGTGGTCTGCCTGTTCGCCTCCCGCTCCCGGACGGCCCGCGCATGAGCCCCGCCGGCGGACCCCCGGCGCCGGCCCGCCCGACGGTCGGCACGGCGGAGCACGACCCCGCCGTCCTGCCGTTGCACCTGTGGCCGTCCACGCTGGGGTTCGCCGGGGTGTGGCTCATCAGCTTCGGCTTCGTCCTCGTCGAGCTCCTCCGCCGGGCGTTCACGCCCGGGGACGGGCGGGGCGAGGCGATCCTGGGGGTGGCGGCCATCGTGGTCTTCATCCTCGTCTACCTGGCCGCGTTCGTGGTGCCGCGCCCGGTGCGCGCGTGGCCGGCCTGGGCCAACACGGTCCTCACCTGGTTCGTGCTCGCCGGGTGTGTGGCCGTGCTGACCCGGATCCTGGGCGTCCACGCCCTGCTCTACTCCCCCTTCCTCGTGGCGACGTGGATCTTCCCCCACCGGCTGCGCGTGGGCCTGACCGGCGCCGGGGCCACGATGGCCGCGGCGCTGGCGACCGGGCTGCTGTTCTTCCCCGGCGATCCGGCCCTGCCCGTCGTGCTGGGCAACCTCGCCGTCCTCCTGGTGGTGCTGGTGGGCATGCGCCTGGCGATCGCCCGGGACGACCGGGTCGTGGAGATGACGCATGAACTCGACCTCGCCGGCCAGCGGGAACGGCTCGGTCGGGATCTGCACGACATCCTGGGCCACTCCCTGACCACCATCAACGTCAAGACCCAGCTCGTGCACCGGCTGATCGACACGGACCCCGCCCGGGCCAAGGAGGAGGCCGCCGAGGTGATCGCCCTGTCCCGCACGGCCCTCGCCGAGGCGCGGGCCGCCGTCGCCGAGCTCGCCGCCCCGGAGCTGGGTGGGCAGCTCTCCCTCTCCGTGGGGGCGCTGCGGGACGCCGGGATGGCCGTCGAGGCCCCGCCGCCCGGCGCGGTCACCGAGGTGCCGCAGCGTCGCCGCGCCCTGGCCGCGTGGATCGTGCGCGAGGCCGTGACCAACGTGCTCCGCCACGCCGGGGCCCGCCGGGTGCGCATCAGCCTGGACGCCCACCACGTGGCGGTGCTCGACGACGGCGCCGGGCTGCCGGCCGCCGTCGTCGCGGGCGTGGGCCCCCGCACCCTCGCCGAGCGGGCGGCCGCGGAGGGCGCGCGCCTCGAGGTGGGGCCGGGGCTGGGCGGGGCCGGCACCGGCGTGGCCGTGCACTGGGGCGGGACCACGCCGGAGGCCGCGCGCGGGGTCCTGCCCGCCACCGAGGGCAGGATGGACGCATGAGAGAGTCAGCCGACCCGGCCCCGTCCCCGGCGTCGCCGCCCGCAGCCGGTCTCGGACCCGGGGCTCCGCTGCGCCTGCTGCTGGCCGACGACCAGGCGCTCGTGCGCGGTGCCCTGGCCGCCCTCCTGGACACCGAGCCGGACCTGACCGTCGTCGCCCAGGCGGCCTCCGGGGACGAGGTGGCGGACGCGGTCGAGACCCATGACGTGGACGTCGCGCTGCTGGACATCGAGATGCCCGGGGTGGACGGGCTCGAGGCCCTGCGCCGGATCCGGGACCGTGGCCTGGGCTGCGCCGTGCTGATGGTGACGACCTTCGGCCGTCCCGGCTACCTGGAACGTGCCCTGGCCGCCGGGGCCCGGGGATTCGTGGTCAAGGACACCCCGGCCGAGCAGCTCGCCGACGCCGTGCGCGCGGTGGCCCGCGGCGAGCGCGTGGTGGATCCCTCGCTCGCGGTGGACACCCTCGCGGCGGGTCCGAGCCCGCTGACCCCGCGGGAGGTCGACGTGCTGCGCGAAGCGCTCACGGGGGCCTCCGTCCGGGCGATCGCCGGGCGCCTGCACCTCTCGGCGGGCACGGTGCGCAACCATCTGAGCGCGGCAATCGGCAAGACGGCCACCAGCACGCGCGGCGAGGCCGCGACGGTCGCCCGCGACCGCGGGTGGCTGTAGGGGCGGCTCAGCGGAGGAGCTCAGGTGAGATGCTCGAGCGCCGCACGGAACGCGGCCTCGGCCCGGTCCCCGAAGGGCACGAACAGCACCTCCTCGACCACGTCGCCCACCTCGTCCGCCATGGCGTGTGAGGTCTCGACGGCGATGCGCGCGGCGTCGTCCATGGGCCATCCGTAGACGCCCGCCGAGATCGCCGGGAAGGCCACCGTGCGGGCGCCCAGCTCGCGGGCCACCCGCAGGGACTCCCGGTAGCAGGAGGCGAGCGTGTCCGACTTGTCGATGGTCTTGGCCCACACCGGGCCCACCGTGTGGATGACCCAGCGGGCGGGCAGGTCCCCCGCCGTCGTCGCCACGGCCCGCCCGGCGGGCAGCCCGTCCGGCAGCTCGGTCTCGCGGAGGCGGCGGCACTCCGCCAGGATCCGCTTCCCTCCGCGGCGGTGGATGGCGCCGTCCACGCCCCCGCCGCCGAGCAGGGTGGAGTTGGCGGCGTTCACGATCGCGTCGGCGTGCGTGGCCGTGATGTCCCCGGGGACGATGCTCAGCTTCATGCCGGTCACCGTAGGCACGAGCGCCCCGGCCGGGACAGGTGCGGCCGGCCGGCGCGCGGTAGCGTCGGGGGCGTGAGCCAGACTCCCGAGACCCCCGTGACCCCGCCCACCCACGAGATCCTCCCGCTGGTCTCCCTGGCCGTGGACCACGTGTTCGACACCCTCACCCGGCAGGCCGTGTTCGACCCGACGATCCTCGCGGTCACCGCCGACGGCGCCCGCGGCATGTGGACCCTGCCCGACCTGGCCCCGGAGCAGGCCGCCGCCGAGGTCGGCCGGATCCAGCCGCTCCCCCAGCGCGCCGTCGCCGTGTTCGACGGCGAGGTGCAGACCCCGCAGGGCCCGCGCCCGGCCGTGGCCGTCGAGGCGTTCGACGCCGCCGCCGCGCAGTCCGTCCGCCTCGTGTTCGAGTACGTGCCCGGCATCCCCGGCACGGAGATCACCGGCCGGATCGAGGGCGAGCCGCACATCGTGGCCAACGGCCACAACCCCCTGTTCGGGCAGATCAGCTGAGTCCGGGGTCAGATTGCCCGGGCGCCCGACGACGGCGCGCCGCCCCTTAGCGTGTCCGGCCCCGGTGGGACAGTGGTCGGCATGGACTTCCTGACCCTCGTGATCACGCTGGCCCTGGGGCTGCTGGTGGGCGCCGCCGTGGGCGCATGGCTGATGTGGCGCCGCATGGACGGGGCCGCCGACGGCTCCGCCGGGGCCGAGCTGGACGCCCTGCGCCGCGAGCACGCGGCCGTGCGGGAGGAACTGGCCGGGGCCCGCGCCGAGTCCCGGGCGCTCACCCAGCAGCGTGCGGAGGACGCCGAGCGAGCCCGCACGGACGCCCGGGTGCTGGAGACCCTCGCCCCGCTGGGCCGGCAGCTCGGGGCGCTGCAGGAGCAGGTGGGCGTGCTGGAGCGGGACCGCGCCGCGCAGTTCGGCCGCCTCGGCGAGCAGCTGCGCACGGCCGCCGCGAACGACCGCGACCTGCTGAACCAGACCGCCTCCCTCATGGCCACGCTGAAATCCACGTCCGCGCGCGGGCACTGGGGCGAGGCTCAGCTGCGCCGCGTGGTCGAGGCCGCGGGCATGCTGCGCCACGTGGACTTCTCCGAGCAGACCACCATGACCGGCCGGGACGGCGAGCGCCTGCGCCCGGACCTGCTCGTCTCCCTGCCCGGCGGCAAGACCCTCGCCGTGGACGCGAAGGCCCCCATCGGGGACGCCCTGGCCGCCGAGGCCCTCGCGGACGAGCCCGGAGAGGAGGCGGCCGAGCGCCGGGCCGCGCTGAACGCCCGGCACGCCGCGGCCGTGCGTCGCCATGTGGACGCCCTCTCCGCCAAGGCGTACTGGACCGGGCTCGAGCGCTCCCCCGAGCTGGTGCTGTGCTTCCTGCCCGCGGAGTCCCTTCTGGCCGCCGCCCTGGACGCGGACGGCGCCCTGCTGGACCACGCGTTCTCACGGAACGTCGCGCTGGTGGCGCCGGTCTCCCTGCTCACCGCGCTCAAGTCCGTGGCCTACGCCTGGCGGCAGGAGCGCCTCGCGGAGAACGCGCAGCTGATCGTCTCCGGCGCGCGCGAGCTCTACGACCGCCTCGGCACCATGGGCTCCCACCTGGACAGGATGGGCGGCTCCCTGCGGGCCGCCGTGGACGGCTACAACCGGCTGGTCGGCAACGTCGAGTCCCGCGTGCTCCCCGCCGCCCGCACCCTCCGCGAGGCGGACCCGGGGCTGCCCGCCCTCGCGGACGTGCGCAGCGTGGACAACGCCCCGCGCCCGCTCACCGCGCCGGAGCTGGTGGACGGGGACGGACCCGTGGACGAGGGCTGGACCCCGGCCGGCTCCGCGGCCGCAGAGGATCGCCCCGAGCCCGCCCCGGCCTTCGAGGAGTCCCCCCTCTGGGAGGACGACGAGTGGACCGAGGACGCCGCCTGGGACACGGACCGCCGCACCGCCTGAGCCCTGGCCGCCCCCGGAGCGCCCCCCCGGGCTCGGCCGTGACACCCAGGCCTGGTCAGAGGTCGGCGAGGGCTCGCAGCGCGCGCTCCGTGAGCTCCTCCATGGTGGAGTCGTTCGCCAGGACGACCCCCTCCTCGTCGGCCTCCAGCGGCTCGAGGGTCGCCAGCTGGCCGGGCAGCAGCGCGGGCGGCATGAAGTGTCGGCGGCGCTCCATGCGGTGCAGGACCTGCTCCGCCGGGGTCTCCACGTGGAGGAACACCACCCGCACGGGGGCCTCGCGCAGCACGTCCCGGTAGGAGCGCTTCAGCGCGGAGCAGGTGACCACGGCCCCGCGCGCGGCCACCCCGGAGCCCATCCAGTCCCGGATCCGGCGCAGCCACGGCCCCCGGTCCTCGTCGGTGAGCGGGGTGCCGCCGGCCATCCTGGCCACGGCCTCGGCCGAGTGGAACTCGTCCCCCTCGGCGAACGGCACGCCCAGCGCCTGGGCCAGGCGCTGCGCCAGCACGGTCTTGCCGGAGCCGGACACGCCCATCACCACCACCGCCGTGCCCGCCAGGTCCGGGAGGGCCCGAGCGGGCCCGGCCTGCCCGGTCACTCGGCGGGGCGACGCCGCCCGCCCAGGGAGCGCTCCTCGTCCCCGGCCTGCTTGAGCTGGGCGCGCAGCTCCTTGGGCAGGGAGAAGATGATGTCCTCCTCCGCGGTGACGACCTCCTCGACCTGCCCATAGCCGTAGTCGGCCAGGAGGGCCAGCACGTCCTGCACCAGCACCTCCGGCACGGAGGCGCCCGAGGACAGGCCGACGGTGGCCACGCCCTCGAACCAGGACTCGTCCACCTGGGAGGCGAAGTCCACGCGCTCGGCCCGGGCCGCGCCGTACTCCAGGGCGACCTCCTTGAGGCGCACGGAGTTCGAGGAGTTCGCCGAGCCGACGATGATCACGAGGTCGCACTGCGGCGAGATCCTCTTGATCGCCGCCTGGCGGTTGGAGGTGGCGTAGCAGATGTCGTCCGAGGGCGGGTCCTGCAGGTTCGGGAACCGCTCGCGCAGCACCGCCACGATCTCCAGGGTCTCGTCCACGGAGAGGGTCGTCTGGGAGAGCCAGATGAGGTTGTCCGGGTCGTCGACCTGGACGGTGCGGGCCTCCTCGACGTCGTTGATCACCGTGGTGTGCTCCGGCGCCTCCCCGTAGGTGCCCTCGACCTCCTCGTGGCCGGTGTGCCCGATCAGCAGGATCCGCTTGTCCTGCCGGGCGAAGCGCACGGCCTCGCGGTGCACCTTGGTCACCAGGGGGCAGGTGGCGTCGATGGTCTGCAGGTCCCGCTCCGCCGCCTCGGCGACCACGGCCGGGGACACGCCGTGGGCGGAGAACACGGTGAGCGCGCCGGCGGGCACCTCGTCCAGCTCCTGGACGAACACCGCGCCGCGCTCGGTCAGGGTGTCCACGACGTGCCGGTTGTGCACGATCTCCTTGCGCACGTACACGGGAGCGCCGTGGTGCTCCAGGGCCTTCTCCACGGCGACGACGGCGCGGTCCACGCCGGCACAGTAGCCGCGGGGCGCGGCCAGCAGGACGCGCTTGTCCCCGGCCACGGGCGCGGCGGCCTCGACCTCCTCGCGGGAGCGGCGGGTGCGGGGCACCTGCGGCATGCCGAGGCCGACGGTGGACGGGGCGGAGGCGGTGGGAACGGACATGCCGTCCATGCTATCGGCCCGTGTGCGAGCCGGTCCCGCTGGGACGGGTGCGGGCCAGTCTGCGGCGCACGGGCCCGGCAAGGACCTCGATCGCCATGAGCACCAGACCCGCCAGCAGGGCCACCGTGCCCCACGTGGTCAGCCCGCCCAGCCAGGGCGCCAGGACGTCCGCGACCGCGGGGCGGAACGCGGCCTCCGCGGCCCGTGCCAGCGCGGCCACCCCGCCGGTGGCGCCGTCGGGCGCGGCCAGCGACCACCGGGAGGAGTCCATGGCGGAGGAGGCCAGGAGGACGGCCAGCAGCACCGTGACCCCGGCGACCGCGAGGGCCAGCCCGCGACGGCCCCGGCGGGCGAGCAGCAGGGAGGCGACGAGCGCCAGGACCGAGCCGCCGGCTGCCCACCGCCAGTGCGCGGACGCGTCCACCCAGCGCGCCACCGTGGCCCGGTCCGTGCCCGCGAGCGCGTCCACCCGGACGGTCATGGTCAGGTCGGTGCTGTCCCGCAGCTCGGCGGCGCGGTCGTAGAGGGGCTTCACGAGGGTGTCCGCGGCCCAGGTGCCCACGTCCACGCCGACGATCGCCTCGACGATCGACTGCCCCGGCAGGTTCAGCTGATCGGAGCGCAGCCGCGTCTCCAGGTCCCCGACGGCCGAGGCGACGCCGGACTGGGCGACCGGCCCGAAGGGGATGCGGAACTCTCCGCCGGGAGCGTGCTCCCCGCCGTCACGGGCGCGCTCCAGGTCCATCAGCCAGGCCCGGCGGGCCTCGTCCGCGGTGTCCGCGAAGCCGGTGGCCACGTCCGGGTCCTTGGCCACGTCCTCAGCGATCGGGCGCACGATGTCCTGGGCCAGCTGGGTGAGCGGGGCAGGGACGGACTCGGGGACGGCGCCCTCGATCGAGTCGGTGACCGCCCGGGGCACGGCCGCGCGGACGGCGTCGTCGGCGGCGATGCGCTCGGCCACCTGCCGCACGGTGTCCGGCTGGTGGGCCGTGCGGTCCACGAGGGCGCCGGCGGTGGCGAGCACGGCCAGCAGCGCCGCGAGGACCGCGGAGAGCAGAGAGAGCAGGGAGCGCATGGGCCGCCTTCCACGGGTCAGGGGCCGCACGCGGAGGGCTCCGGCGCGGCGGGTTACGGTGTCCGAGGGTAGTGACAGACTCTGGACGCAGGCCCGGGGCGAGCGCCCCGTGTCAGGAGCGGACCCCCGCCGCGGGGGCAGGACGAGGAGCAGGAGGCCGCGTGGAGGAGAGCGCAGCGCGTGAGGAGGGGACCGTCGTCGTGCCCGCCACGGCCTCGGAGACGTCCCCGGAGCGGCCCTGGCCCCTGCACCGGCTCTCCGAGAACCTGAAGCTGCACATCGAGCGCGCGCCGGCCACGTGGATCGAGGGCCAGCTGATCGAGCACAAGAACAACCGTGGCAATCTGTACATGACGATGCGGGACCTCGAGGAGGAGGTCTCCCTGCCGCTGACGGCCTGGCGCGCGGTCGCCGCGGGCATCGACCCGTCCGTCCAGCAGGGCTCGCGCGTGGTCGCGCGGGTGAAGCCCAACTTCTGGGTCAAGGGCGGGCGGCTGTCCATGGTGGTGCAGGAGATGCGCCCCGTGGGCCTGGGTGACCTGCTCGCCCGCGTCGAGCTGCTGCGTCGCCGCCTGGCCGAGGAGGGGCTCACCTCCCCCGCCCGGAAGCGGCAGCTGCCCGTGCTGCCCGGGGTCATCGGCCTGATCACCGGGCGGGACTCGGACGCGCTCAAGGACGTCGTCCGCAACACGCACCTGCGCTGGCCGGCGGCGGTGTTCGAGGTCCGCGAGGTCGCCGTCCAGGGCCCGGACGCTCCGCGCCAGGTGGCGGCGGCCCTCGCCGAGCTCGACGCGCGGCCGGAGGTCGAGGTGATCGTGATCGCCCGCGGCGGCGGGGCCCTGGAGGAGGTCGTACTGCCGTTCTCGGATGAGGCCCTCGTGCGCGCCGTGGCCGCGGCCCGCACCCCCGTGGTCTCGGCCATCGGGCACGAGGCGGACCGGCCGGTGCTCGACGACGTCGCGGACCTGCGCGCCTCCACCCCCACGGACGCCGCCAAGCGGATCGTCCCGGACGCTGCCCAGGAGTCCGCCGGCATCCGCGAGGCCCGGCTCCGGCTGGCGGGGGCGGTGGAGCGCCGCGTGCGCGGGGAGGCCGACGCTCTGGCCGCGCTGCGCTCGCGACCCGTGCTCGCCCACCCGCACGTGATGGTGGACGCCCGCACCGAGGACCTCGGCCGCTGGCAGGAGCGGGGCCGGGTGGCCCTCGGGCACCGGCTCGCCCGGGAGGCGGACGCCGTGTCCGCGCTGCGGGCACAGGTGCGCGCGCTCTCCCCCCAGCAGACCCTGGACCGCGGCTACGCCGTGGTCCAGCATGCGGGCCACGTCGTCCGCCGCGCGGAGGACGTCGCCCCCGGCGCCGACCTGGACGTGCTCGTGGCCGCCGGCCGGATCGAGGCCTACGTCACGGACGTCACCCCCGTCGAGACCCCCACCCCCACCCAGGAGGACGCATGACCGAGCAGGAGCAGCAGGGAACGGCCGTCGGGGGATTCACGTCCGCCGACACCTCGGACGTGGCCCGCATGAGCTACGAGCAGGCGCGGGCCGAGCTCGTGGAGGTCGTGGGCCAGCTGGAGGCCGGCGGCGCCGGGCTCGAGGAGTCCCTGGCCCTGTGGGAGCGCGGGGAGGCGCTGGCCGACCGCTGCCAGGCCTGGCTGGACGGCGCCCGCGCCCGCCTCGACCAGGTGCGCGGCGAGGCCGCCCCCGACGCCGACTGACCCCGCCCCCACTTTCGTTCGAGAAACGGCGGCCTCCGCCACGCTTTCGTTCGAGAAACGGCGGGGGCGGGGGCCATCGGCCCCCGCCCCCGCGCGACTCGCGCCCGACGTCGGTCAGGCGGTCTGGTCCTCGTGCTTGCCCTCGCCCAGCTCCTCCACGAGCTTGGCGTTGAAGGCGTCGAGGTCCTCCGGGGAGCGCGAGGTGGTCAGCCCGTTGTCCACGACGACCTCCTCGTCCACCCACTGGGCGCCCGCGTTCTTCAGGTCGGACTCCAGGGACGCGTAGCTGGTCAGACGGCGACCGTCCACGACGCCGGCCTCGATCAGGGTCCACGGGGCGTGGCAGATGGCCGCCACCGGCTTGTGCTGGTCGAAGAAGGCACGCACAAACGCCTGCGCGTCCTTGTTGACGCGCATGGCGTCCGCGTTCAGGGTGCCGCCCGGCATCACGAGGCCGTGGAAGTCCTCGGCCTTGGCGTCCTTCACCGTCGTGTTCACCTCGAAGGACTCGCCGTGATCCCAGTCGGACTGCATCGCGGTGATGGTGCCGGACTCCGGCGAGACGAGCACGGGGGTCGCGCCGGCGGCGATCACGGCCTCCCACGGGGAGGTCAGCTCGACCTGCTCGACGCCGTTGGTCGCGAGGAACGCGACGGTCTTGCCGGTCAGCGGGGCGTTCTGGACAGCGTTCTCAGTCATGGGTCCACCTTTCGGATCGGATCCGGCGCGCCTCTGCGGCGCCCGGCGTTCATGAATTAACTCACCGCGGCCCCGGGCTTGGCAAGGTCCGAGCACCACTGCCCGCCCATCGCGACGACGGCGGCGCTCAGCCCGCCAGCAGGCGACGGCGGGCGGCCGCGACGTCGAAGTCGGCCTCGGGCCAGGTCAGGCCCATCGCCTCGAGGGTCTCGATCATCAGGTCCTGCACGGCCACGCGGGCGTACCACTTGCGGTCGGCGGGCACGATGAACCACGGGGCGTCGGTGGCATCCGTGCGGTGCAGGGCCACCCGGTACGCCTCCTGGTACTCGTCCCAGAGCTCGCGCTCGTCGAGGTCGCCCGGGTTGAACTTCCAGTGCTTGTCCGCCCGCTCCAGCCGCTCGGAGAGCCGCGCCTTCTGCTCCTCCGGGGAGATGTGCAGCATCACCTTCACCACGCGGATGCCCGCGGCCACGGCCTCGGTCTCGAACTCGCGGATCGCCGTGTAGCGGCGCTCGATCTCCTCGGCCGGGGCCAGGGAGCGCACGCGCTGGATCAGCACGTCCTCGTAGTGGGACCGGTCGAACACGGAGAGCGTGCCGGGCATGGGCAGGTGCGGGCGCACGCGCCACAGGAAGTCATGCCGCGCCTCCTCCGGGGTGGGCCGCTTGAACGCGTGCACGTCCACGCCCTGCGGGTCCATCTGCCCGACCACGTGGCGCATGATCCCGCCCTTGCCGGCGGTGTCCATGCCCTGCACCACCAGGAGCACGGACGGGGCGGGGACGCCCCCGTCGGCCTCGCGGGTGGACTGGGCGTAGAGGAGCTCCTGCAGCTGCCCCAGCCGCTCGGAGCGGGCGGCGAGGACGGCCCTGCCCTCCGACTTGCCCCCGTCGAACCCCGGCTTGCCGTGCGGGTCGACGTCGGCGGGCCCGACGGGCGCCCCGTCCGCGCGACGGGCGCGCAGCAGGGTGCGGACGGGCTCGGTGAAGCGGTTCTCAGGCGTGTCAGCCACGGCGTTCCCTCCAGTCCTCGAGGAAGTCCTCGAGTCGATCCAGTGCGATGTCCAGGTCCTTCACGCTCGGCAGGGTCACCAGGCGGAAGTGGTCCGGCTGCGGGTAGTTGAACGCCCCGCCGTGCGAGACGAGGATCTTCTTGGCCTGGAGCAGCTCGATCACGAACTTCTCGTCGTCGTCGATCCCGTAGACCTCGGGATCCAGGCGCGGGAACAGGTAGAGCGCGCCGTGGGCGGGCTGCACGGAGACGCCGGGGATGTCGTTCAGGCGCTTCTGCGCGAGGTTGCGCTGCTCCAGCAGGCGCCCGCCCGGCAGGATCAGGTCCTCGATGGACTGGTACCCGCCCAGGGCCACCTGGATGGCGTGCTGCGCGGGCACGTTGGCGCACATCCGCATGTTGGAGAGCAGGGTCAGGCCCTCGAGGAAGTCCTTCGCGCGGTGCTTCGGGCCGGACACGGCCACCCAGCCGGAGCGGAAGCCGGCCACTCGGTAGGCCTTGGACAGGCCGGAGAAGGTGAGGGTGAGGACGTCGTCGGACAGGCCGGCCGCGTTGATGTGGCGAGCGCCGTCGTAGGTGATCTTCTCGTAGATCTCGTCCGCGAGCAGCACCAGGTTGTGCCGGCGCGCGATGTCCACGACGCCGTTGAGCACCTCGCGGGAGTAGACCGCGCCGGTGGGGTTGTTCGGGTTGATGATCACGAGGCCCTTGGTGCGCTCGGTGATCAGCGACTCCAGGTGCTCGAGGTCCGGGGCCCAGCCCTCCTCCTCAACGCACCGGTAGTGCACCGCCCTGCCGCCGGAGAGGGTGGTCGCGCCCGTCCACAGCGGGTAGTCCGGGGACGGGACGAGGATCTCGTCGCCGTCGTCCACGAGCGCCTGCAGGACCATGGTGATCATCTCGGACACGCCGTTGCCGATGAACACGTCGTCCACGGAGATGTCCCGGATGCCGCGGGACTCGTAGTACTGGGACACCGCGGTGCGGGCCGAGTAGATGCCCTTGGAGTCGGAGTAGCCCTGCGCGTGGGGCAGGTGCTGGTACATGGCCTGGAGGATCGCGTCCGGCGCCTCGAAGCCGAACGGCGCGGGGTTGCCGATGTTCAGCTTCATGATGCGGTGGCCGGCGGCCTCCATGCGCTGGGCCTCCTCCAGGATGGGGCCGCGCACGTCGTAGCGCACGTTCAGCAGCTTGGAGGACTGGCGGAATTCGCGGGGAGTGCTGGGTGCCATTGGCCCATTCTGGCACCGTCGCCCGTCTGCGGCCGGAAGCGACGCCCGTGCGTCCTCCCCCCAGGGAGCCTCCGCACGCGGGACCGGGGCGGCGTCAGAACCAGGGGTCGGCCGGAACGACCCAGTCCTCCGGGGCGTCTTCCAGCCTCTGGGAGACCAGCCAGTACTGGGCCGCCTCGTCCGCGGGCAGCGCGTCGCCGCCCTCGGTGAGGCGCGCGAGCTCGGCGATGCCGTCGTCGTCCAGGCGGTCCATGACCTCGCTCAGCGCAGACTGCGCGTCGTCGTCCAGGGTCTCGCGCTCGCCGACGACGGCGATCCGTCCCTCCGGCAGGACCCGGTCCGGGTCCTCGAGCAGGACGAGGCCGTTGGGCGGGACGTCCGGGTCGGTGCGGTAGGTCAGCCCGACCTGGGCGGCGTCGGCGACGACGGCGGGGCCGACGTCGGCGGCATCGGTGCGCCAGTCCGCCGGCCGGCAGCCCGCGAAGTCGTCGAGGCGGTGGGCCAGGAGCCCGTCGGAGACGGCCGCGGCCAGCGCCGCGGGGACGGCGAGCGTGAGGTCGCCGCAGCGGCCGTCGAGGTCGTCGATCGAGTCGAGGCCCTCGCGAGAGGCGGTGGTCGCGGTGACCACCGCGGCCAGGCGAAGGGTGCCGGCGGAGTCGGCGAGCACGCGGGGGGACGGACCCGTCGGCGTCGCCGCGGAGCGGGAGGCGGCAGGGGTGGGCGCCGCGGCGTCTGCCCCGGCCGCGACGCGGGACAGGGCGGCGTCCACGACCGCTTGTGCCGCGTCGGCGTCGGCCGCGGGCAGGCCCGAGGCCAGGGGCGTGGGGCTGGGGGTCGCCGACCCGGTGGCGGGCACGCGGGCCGGCGCCGAGGGGTCGATCGGCTCCAGGCTGGACTCGCTCGGGGTGGGGGCGGCGGCGGCACGGGAGGCCGCGGCGTCCTCGGGCTCGGGCGGGAGCACGGCCGCGGGGTCGGCCTGCAGGGCCAGGCGCAGGGTGTCCACCACGGCCACGGTGTCCCCGGCGGCCGCGGACCAGGGGGTCGCGTCACCGGCGTCCTCGAGGGTCACCGGGTGGCCGCGGTGGCGCAGGTGGCGGGCGACGACGGCGGCCACCGCCGAGTCCAGCGGGTCGGACGTGTGCACGACCGTCACGGGCGCGCCGGTCGGGTCTGCCGGGGCCCCGGCGCGCGGGGCGCCGCAGCCGGACAGCGCCAGCGCGAGGGAAAGGGCCGACGCGCCGGCGGCGGCGCGAACCCGCGACGGCCGGGGGCGCTCGGCGGGGCGGGTCATCGGGCGGTCCCGGCGGCGTCATCCGCGGCGAGCCCGGCGAGCGCGAGCGCGCGGTCCACCCAGCCGGAGGTGCGCACGTCCGCGAGCCCGTCGAGCGCGAACCAGGCGGCGTCCACGGAGGAGCCGTCGGCCTCGGGGCGCAGGACGCCCCCGGTCAGGCGCGCGGTGTAGAGGACCTGGACGGTGAGCAGCGGCAGGGGCTCCCCGCGGAGGCGGCGCTCGACGGGGATGGTGCCCGTGGTGACGCCGAGCAGGCCGGTGAGCTCGGCGGTGTGGCCGGTCTCCTCCTCGACCTCGCGGACGCACGCCTCCTCGGGGCTCTCCCCCAGCTCGATGCCGCCGCCGGGCAGGGTCCACACGATGCCGGTGGGGCCGGCCCAGGCGGACATCAGCACACGGCCGTCCTCAACGATCAGGGCGTAGGCCCCGGCACGGGTCTCGAACGGTCCGGGCGCGGTGCTCGCGGCGGTGGGGCTGGCTGCGCTCACGGGGGCTCCTGGGTCCTGGGGAGGGTCCGGCCGGGACGCCGGCCGACGGTCCCGCCAGTCTAGGCGCGGCCTCGCCGGCGGGAGCGGTCCGGCCCGACGGGCGCGGCCCGGCTGCCGCACGGTCTCCCGCCCGCGGCGAACAGCGGACCGGCCCGGCATCCGCGTGGCTACGCTGGGAAGTCCCGCCCTCCTGGCCGGCCGCGACCCGCTGGCCGCGGTCGAGGCGCTGCTGGCGGCCGCCCGCGACGACGCCGCCCTCCCGCTCCCCGCGGGCTCGGACGCCCCGTCGCTGCGGGAGCGCGCCCTGGAGGCGCTGCTGCGCGAGGACCCGGCGTCCGCCGCCCGGGCCGCGGAGGACGGGCTCGACGCTCCCGGAGGCCAGGACCCCGCCCTGCGCTTGGCCCTGCTGCGCCTGCGGGCCACCGCCGCCGCCCATGCCGGTGACGCGCCCGCGCTCGAGGAGTGGACGGCCCGCCGCGCCGACCTGCTGCGCCGCCTCGGCCGGCCCCGGCAGGCGGACCTGGAGGTCCAGCTCGGGGCGAGCCTGTTCCGCGAGCCGGACGCGTTCGAGGCCACGGTGCTGGCCGGCGTCGCCGAGGACGAGCGCGGGCGGATCGCCGCGGACCCGGCCGCGCTCGAGGACACCGTCCTCCCGGACGCCCTGCTGGCGCTGTGCGCGCAACGGGTCCAGGTGCACGACCTGGACGCCGCCCTCGAGGCCGCCGAGGAGGCCCTGGCCGTGATCCGCGCACAGGAGACGGCCGGCGTCGTCCTAGGGGAGGCCGCCGAGCCGCACGCCCTGCTGATGCTGGCCCGCCTGCACCTGTGGCGGGAGGAGCACCAGGCCTCCGACGACGCCGCCCGCGCCGTCCTCGCCCGCCCGTGCGCGGCCGTGGTGCGCGCCTCGGCGACGCTGGTGCGTGCCCTGGCGGCGCACGGCCAGGACCGGCCCGAGGCTGCCCTGGACTTCGCCCTGCGCGCCGCCGAGGCCATGAGCCATGCCGGGCTGCGGCGCGGGGCGGCCTCGGCGGCGGCGCTCGTGGGGCGGGTGGCCGGGGCCCGCGCGGACCGGCAGGACCTCGCGGTGGCCGCCTGGGAGCTGTCATGCGTGCACGCGGAGAAGGCGGAGGCGCCCGAGGCGCCGTCACTCGCCTACTGGTGGGCGCACCAGCTGCTGATCGCGGGGCGCGCGGAGGAGGCGGAACCGGTGCTCGCCGCGCTGGTCCGCCGGGAGGCCGCCGCGGGCGACGAGGCGGCGCAGGCCCGCGCCCTCGTGGACCTCGGCCACGCGTGCCACGAGCTGGACCGCCCCTCCGAGGCGCTGCCGCTGTGGCGGGAGGCCGCGGAGCTGTTCACGCGGCGCGGCCACCACGCCGACGCCGCCCACACCCTCCTGGCCGCCGGCGCCCTGTGCCACCGGGACCCGCACGACGCCGCCCACGCCGGCGCCCTCGACCTGTTCGAGCAGGCCGTGGACGCCGCCCGCCGGGCCGAGGGCGACCCCGCGGTGCTCGCCTCCGCCCTCCACGCCCTCGGCTACCTGCGCTGCGAGACCGGCCGGGGCGACGGCCTGGAGCTCATCGACGAGGCCATCGCCCTGGCGGAGGGCTCCGGCGCCGCCTGGCAGAAGGCCGACTACCTGGACACGCGCGCCCGTTCCCTCTGGGCGCTCCACCGGGGCGACGACGCCGTGTCCGCCGCGCTGACGTCCGCAGACCTCTTCACCGACGCCGGCGACCCCTCCGGCGCCGCGCAGGCCGAGCTCTTCGCCGCCCACGTGGTCGCCGAGGACGGGCGCCCCGAGCAGGCGGCCACCCTGTTCCGGCTCGTCAGCGAGTCCACCCACTCCGACCTCGTGCGGCTCGGGGCGCTCACCGGGCTGCAGCAGTGCCTGGCCGCGCTGGGCGAGCACGCCGAAGCCGACCGGGTGCGGGCCGACGCCGACGCCGTGCGTCGGGCCCTGGGCGGGCGGGACTAGCGGGCCGACCGCCGGGCCGCGCGGACCGCGGGCGGCAGGTCCGGGGCGGCGGCCAGGGCCAGCGCCGTCACGTCGGCGCGGGCGCGGAGGGCCTCCTCGTCGACGACGCCGCACGCGTGCCCGGTGAACTCCGCCGCGAGCGCGGCCGTCCGGCGGGCCCGCTCCGGGTCGTGCGACGGGCCGGGGACGGCGGCATCGGCGGCGGCCACGGCCAGGTGTCCCACCAGCACGGCCCAGTCGTCCACCCGGTGCCCCGGACCCAGGCTGTCCGGGTCCAGGACGCCCACGATCCGGTCCGTCCCCGGGGCGAGCAGCAGGTTGTCCGGGTGCAGGTCCCCGTGGACGGGCACGCGCGGCCCGGGATCGGCGACGGCCAGGGACTCCTCGAGCCGGCGGGCGCGCTCGCGGAGCTCCTCGGCGGCCTCCGGGTCCAGCAGCGTGCCGGCGCGGACGGCATGCGCGAGCAGGGCGGACCAGGCGGGGGTGCGGGAGGGGCCGTCATCGTGGGCGGCGAGGGCATCCGGGAGGGCGTCGAGCAGGGCCGCGACGGCGGCGGGCGCCGGCTGCGGGGCGTCCGCGCCGAGGCGGGCGCGCCAGGGCTCCCCCGGCAGCGTCCCCAGGGCCAGCACGCCCAGATCCGGCGGCGCCAGCGGCGGCGGGACGGGCAGCCCCGCGGCGCGGGCGGCGAGGAGCCGGCCGTGCATGCCGTGCAGCCGGGCCGGCGGCAGGACCTTGAGGTGGAGCGAGGAGCCGGGCTCGTCGGGCCGGGCGGGGACGGCGTCCAGGGGGACGCGGAGCACGGCCCGCTCCCCCGGCCGGTAGGCGACCCAGGCGGGCTCGCCGGCGCGGCCGAGGCCGGGCAGCCAGGCGTCGAGCCGCTCGTGGTCGAGGGCCAGGTCCAGGCCCGGCAGGGCGGGGTCGTGCGGGAGCAGCCACCAGCGGGTGCCGTCGGGCAGGCGGCCGCGGCCGAGGCGGCGCGGAGCCGGTCCCGACGCCGGGACGGGCGGGCCGGGCGGGCCGGGCACGGCGACCGCGGGCTCGACAGGACCGCGCAGGACGAGGACCCGCTCCCGGGCCACGCCGGCGCCCGGCGGGCCCTCCAGCAGGACCACGGCCAGGACGTGGGAGACCGTGCCGTCGAGGTGCAGGGTGGTGCGGGCGGCCCCGGTGTGGACCGCGCGCCGGCCGGTGGCGGCCAGCGCGGCCGCCAGGCGCCCGGGGTCCGGCGTCAGGACGGGCCGCCCCGGCTCAGGAGGCGCGGCGCCGGGCCAGCACGCCGTCCAGGTCCAGGACGACGGCGCGCGCGGCCGGCTCGGGGATCTCCACGACCTCTGCGGACGCGGCCTGCTCCTCGGCCTCCGGGCGGGTGGCCACGGCGTCGTCCTCCGCCGGGTCCTCGGCCTCGGCCTCGGCGGCGGGGGCCTCCGGGGCGTCGAGGTAGGTGGGACGCGGGACCTCGGGGATCACGATGCCGCCGAGCGGGATCCGTGGCGCACGGCGGCGCTGCAGGGCGTCCACGACCACGGGCACCGGCTCCGCGGCTGGCTCCTCGTCCTCGACCTCGTCCGTCAGGGACAGCGCGGCGGCCAGGACGCGGCGGTCCCGCTCAGAATCCGGGACCACGGGCAGCTCGTGCGTGTCCAGGTCCTCCTCCGCGAGATCCGGCTCGTCCGCGTCGTCGGCGAGGTCGTCGTGGTGCTCGCGCTGGCCGCGGGCCGCGAGCACGCGCAGGCCGACGACGGCGCCCACGGTCACCAGCAGGGACCAGCCGGCGAGCCCGGCGGTGGGCAGCCCGGCGAGGGCGCAGAGCGCGGTGACCAGCGCGACGGCCAGCGCACCGACGCCCACGAGGAACAGCGACGCACGGTCCCAGTGCACGTGGAACCCCGAGTCGGCGTGCCCCGGCTCCGCGTCGAGGCGGGCGTCCTCACGGGGCGACGGCGTCTCGGTCATGGCGGTCCTTCCGGGGCGGTGGGGTCGGGCGCCGGTCCCGTGGGGGCGGCGACGCGTGCAGGGCACCAGCCTAGCGGCCCGACGGCCCCGGGACGTCCCCTGCGACGCCCGGCGTGTGCGCCGTGTCACGCGGCTCCGCGGCGCCCGCGGCGGCCTCTCGGCGGGCCAGCCAGCGCGGCAGCAGGCCCTCGGGGACCTCCTCCGCGGTGACGGCGAAGCTCAGGTGGTCGCGCCAGGCGCCGTCCACGTGGAGGTAGGCCCGGCGCAGGCCCTCCTCCCGCAGCCCGAGCTTCTCCGCGACCCGCAGGCTCGCGGTGTTCTCCGGCCGGATGTTGACCTCCACACGGTGCAGGCCCAGCCCGTGGAACGCCCAGTCCGTCGCCATCGCCACGGCGGTCGGGGTGAGCCCGCGCCCGGCCTGCCGGCGGTCGATCCAGTAGCCCACGGCACCCGACATCACGGACCCGTGCTGCACCCCGCCCAGGCTCAGCAGCCCGATGAGCCGGTCGCGGCCGGGGGCGTCGTCGTCGAGGGCCATGCCCCAGGTGTAGGAGGTGCCCGCGCGGGCCTGGCGGTGCTGCCAGCGGACCATCTGCGCGAAGCTCGCCGGCGCCGCCCCCGGCACCGGGCTGGTGGCGTCCCACGGCGTGAGCCAGTCGCGATTGGCGGCGCGCTGCTCCTCCCACGCCCGGCGGTCGCCCCGGCGCAGGGGGCGCAGCGTGAGCGTGCCGTGGCGCAGGGCCACGGGCCAGAGGGAACCGGAGACGTCCATGCGCTCGATCCTAGGCTCCCTGCGCCGCCGGTCCGGGCGGCATGATGGGCCCATGCCCGCCGCCGCCCCCGCCCCGCACCCCGACGACGCCGCCGCGGCCCTCGCGAGCACCGAGGCCAAGGCCGCGCTGCGGACCCGGCTGCGCGCCGCCCGTCGCGGCCTGGACCCGGCCGTGCGCGCCCGTCAGGCCGAGGCCGCGGCCGAGCACCTCTGGACCTGGCTGGGCCCGCACCTGGAGGAGCGGACGGCGGACGGCCCGCCCGTGGTGGCCACGGTGCTGCCGATGCCCACGGAGCCGGACACCGGGCCGGTGCGGGAGCGCGCCCTGGCCGCCGGGGCGCGCGTGCTGGTCCCCGTGATCGAGCCCGGACGGCACCTGAGCTGGACCGCCTGGAGGCCCGGCGTGGCGGTGGCGCGCGCCGCGAACGCCCCCCTCGACGAGCCCGTGGGCCCGCGCGAGCCCGGCTCCGTCCTGGACGGCGCGGCCCTGGTCCTGATGCCGGGGCTGGCCGTGGACCTCACGGGCGCACGCCTGGGCCAGGGCGGCGGGTACTACGACCGGTTCCTGGCCACCCTCCCCTCCTCCGTGACGACGGTCGCCTTCGTGCACCCGTCCGAGGTGCTGGAGCCGGGCGTCATCCCCCTCGAGCCGACGGACCGCCCCGTGGACGGTGTGCTCACCGCGGACGGCCTGCTCTGGTGCGAGCCCGCCTCGGCCGGCCCGCAGTAGCATCGCCGGGTCCACGACCACGCACCGAGAGGCCCCTGAGATGCCCACGTACGCCTACCGCTGCAAGGACTGCGGCCACGCCTTCGACGCCGTGCAGTCCTTCTCCGACGACGCCCTCACCGAGTGCCCCGTCTGCGGCGGCGTCCTGCGCAAGCAGTACGGCTCGGTGGGCGTCTCCTTCAAGGGCTCCGGCTTCTACCGCACCGACTCGCGCGGCGGCGCCCCGTCCTCGACGCCGGCCGCCCCGTCGAGCGGCGCCGCCTCGTCCACCGGGACGTCCTCCGGCTCCTCCGACTGAGCGCGGGGCGGGGACGACGCCGGCCCGCTCGGCCCCGTCGCCGCCGTCAGCCCCAGTGCGGCGGGCGCTGCTCCAGGAGCCAGCGCCCCAGCTCGTCCGCGGGCTGGGGCCGGTCCGCGCCCGCCGCCGAGGTGACGGCGCGGCCCCGCGACACCGCGGGGCGGGACGGCGTCGCGTCACCGGCCGTCTGGGCCCCCGGCAGGGCCGGACCTGGCAGCGTCGGCTCCGGCAGAGTCGGCTCGGGACCGTCGGCGGAGGCGGGGCCGGTGCCGGCCGCGTCGGCGCGGCGGTGGCCCCGCCGACGGCCGGGCTCAGGACTCGCCGTCGGCGTCGTCCTCACCGTCCTCGTCGACCTCCTCGAGGGGCAGGCCCAGGCGGCCCACGAGACGCGCGGCCACCGACTCGGGGTCGGCGAACACGTCGATGGCCCAGAGGGTGTCCGTGTCCCAGCCGCGGGCCTCGAGCCGCTCCGGCAGGCGCCGGGAGCGCTCGCGCACGGACTGCTCGCGGTAGGCGTCCCCGCCGTCGGAGACGAGCGCCAGCGGGCGCACCCGGCCCCGCTCCCCCACGGCGTCCGCGGCGGCGAGGTCCATGGCGCCGCCGTAGTGCGCGGCCACGAGCGCGTCCTCGGCCGCCAGGCGGTCCCGCAGGTCCAGGAGCAGCGGGTCGCTCAGCCGGCCGGCGGGCGCGGCCTCGGCGTCGTCCAGGGCGACCTCCAGCATCCTGCGGAAGGCCAGGGCCCCGCCGTCGAGCCGGTCTGCGTCCAGATCCGCCGCCCGCAGCGCGGTGACCACGTGCATGCGGGCGCGGGCGCGGGTGAGGGCCACGGTGAGCATGCGCTCGCCGTCCGGGTCGGAGAGCGCGCCGAAGTGATGGACCACCCGCCCGTGCGGGGTGCGCCCGTAGCCGGGGGTGAGGATGACGGCGTCGCGCGTCACCGTCGACGCGCGGAGCACCGGCACGATCACGAACGGCTCGCGCTCGTCGCCGTCGGTGCGGCCCCGGGCCAGGAAGTCCGCCGCCCACGGGGCGCGGGCCGCGGTGGCCTGCACGGCCCCGGCCACGCGGCGGGCGTGCTGCTCCGAGACCGTGACCACGGCGAGGGACTCCTCGGGGCGGTCGCGGATGTGCTCGAACACGCGCTCCACCGTGCGCGCGACCTCGGCGTCCGTGGACTCGACGACGTCCCCGCCGGTCATGGGGATGCCCACGCCCTCGGCGACGTACTCGGCGGTGAGGGTCCGCCCGCGGCCCGTGAACTCGGCCGCGGTGGGCAGCGCGTCCACCGCGCCCTCGTAGGCCACGTGGGAGACGAGGCGCACCAGGGAGCGCGGCAGGGGGCGGTGCACGTGGCGCAGGTCCAGCACCGGCAGGACCTCCGCGAGCGCGGAGAGGGCGGAGCGCAGCGGCCGCAGGGGCCCGGCGGTGGCGGTGGGGTCCACCGACACCTGGAAGGACTGCGGGCGGCCGATGGCCGGGTCGCCGAACGCCACCACCTGCGGGGCGCGCGTGAGGGCCCCGGCCACGGTGGCCAGGGCGGTCGCGTCGGCCTCGAGGAGGATCACGACGTCGGCGTCCCAGTCCGGAGGGAACTCCGTCAGGGCCATCGGGGAGGTGGTCACGATCGGCACGAGCGCCTGCAGCAGCCCCGGCGTGATCGTCGCCAGTGACTCCACGGACGGGCGGCCCTGCTTCAGCAGGGAGCGCAGCACGGCGGCGTCGGCCCGGTAGGTGCCCAGCGCCGCCTTCCACGCCGCGCCGAGGGACGCGGCGAGCCGGGCGCCGCCGGAGTCCAACAGCGCGCGGTCGGCGGCGCGGAAGCCCTGCTCCACGGCCGTCAGGTCGGCCCCGGACATCATGGCCAGGAAGTCGTCCCCCGAGATCATGGCCTCCAGCGCGGACTGCCACCAGGCCAGCTCGAGCTCGGCCGGCAGCGCCGCCACGGGCATCTCCCGGGCGTGCAGGTCCTCCAGCAGCTCGTTCAGGCCGTGCTCGCGCAGCTCGTCCAGGACGAGGGTGCGCTCGGGGAGGGTGGCCAGGGTCGGCCGGTCGGCGACGAGGCCGTCGACGGCGGCCATGAGGTCATCGACGTCCTGCTCGGCCAGCGGTGTGCCGGCCGTGGCCTCCGGGGCCAGGACCTGGGAGAGCCGGTCCAGCGCGTCGAGGGCGTCTCTGACGGCCGGGCGGGCGTGGTCGGCCATGTCCGGGACCATCGGGGTGGACCCGGGGATCGCGGTCCAGCGCCGCCAGTCCTCGAGGATGCCCTCGACCTCCATCAGCTCCTGGTGCAGGTCCGGCACCTGCACGCCGGGCTTCACGGCGTCCTTGGCGGCGCGGCGCAGGCGGGAACGCTGCACCGAGGACATCTCGACGGCGTTGCTGCGGCGCCACTGGCTGGACGCCGTGGCCGTGACCAGCTGCGGCACGTCCAGGGAGAACACCGACGGGTCCATCGCGGTGAGCGCGCGCTCCACGCGGGCGAACAGGTCGGACTGCTCGGCCCAGCCGTCCACGGTCCGCGGGCGGCGCAGGCCGGCCTGGTCGGCGGCGGCCTCCACGGCGCGGCGGGTGGTGTAGAGGGTGCCGGCCAGGTGCTCGACGAGCTCGCCGGCAGCCTCGGTCTCCTGCACGTTGCGCACGCGGGCGCCGAACCAGCGGGAGGCGGTGGCGTCCCGGTCGAAGGCCCCGAGCTCGCCGGCGCGCGTCAGGCGCCCGGCCACGGCGTGGCGGTCCACGGTGGAGTCGAGCACGGAGCGCTTCAGCCGCACGGTGGTGGCGGGCGGGGTGTCGAGGGCCGTGAGCGAGGCGAGCGCCTGCATCGCCTGGAACGGCGAGCAGCCCCAGCGGGGGCGGACGTGGTGGAGGGAGTCCACATGCTCGCGCAGGCGACGGCGCAGCTCCTCGAGCTCGGCGTCCGCGGCGGCGCGGTCCGGGGCGGACGCCCGCTCGGCGCGGAGCACGGCGGCCACGAGCTGTCGGCGCAGGTCCTCCGGGTCCGCGTGGGCGGGGACGTCCAGGGCGGCGTCCCGCAGGCCGGCCTGCGCGAGTCGGGCGTGCACGTCGGCGAGCGCGGAGGAGCGCTCGGCCACCACGAGCACGCGACGGCCCTCCCAGGCCAGGCGGGCGGCGAGGTTCACGGCCGTCTGGGTCTGGCCGGTGCCGGGGGCGGTGCGCACCACGAGGGACTCACCGGCGGCGGCGTGGTCCAGGGCGCGGAGCTGGGACGGGTCGGCGTCGAGCACCAGGCGCTCGTCGGCCGGGGGCAGCTCGTCCTCGTCCGGGCGGCCGGTGGGGCGCAGCTCGGCCGGGCGGGGCACCATGCCCGTGCCGACGTCGTAGAGCGCCTGCACCACGGGCAGGTGCTCGAGGGACTCGGGCAGCGTGGCGGTGTCCCCGAGGTCCGCGAACGTGGAGACCAGCAGGGTCTCCTGGACCTCCAGGCCCTCGACGCCGGCCGCCTCCTCACGCAGCAGGGCCAGGGCGGGGCCGGGCTCCAGGCGGGAGGTCGCGTAGGCGGCGTGCTGGTAGGCCTCGGGGTCCAGGCGCAGCCCGTGGTGGCGGCGCAGGTTGCGCACGAGCGCCGGGTTCAGGTGCGCGTGCTCCACGATCTGCAGCTCGACCTCGTCGCGGCCGCGGGCGCCGGAGCGCACGCTGAACGCCAGTCGGGCCAGGAGCACGGGGGCGGTGCGGCGCTCCCGCCGACCGTCCTCGACGGCCGACCAGGTGGCCACGCCGAGGGCGAGGGCGCCGACGTCGATGCCGCGCTCCTCCCCCAGCTCCCGGACCTTGGCGCGCAGCGCGGCGGCGACCTCCTGGGCCGCGTCCAGCTCCGGCCCGGCCGGCAGCAGCGTGGACAGGCGGGTGCGCCGGCCGAGCAGCAGCTGGGACAGGCCGGAGGTGCCGGCGCCGGTGAGGTCGATGCTGTTCGCCGCCGAGGGGGCGAACCGCAGCATCGTGTCCGACTCCGCGCCGGAGCCCAGGGACGCCACCCACGCGGCCGGGTCGGGCCGCTCCTGGTCCTGCTCCGCGGGGCGCACGGCTGCGCGGGCGCGGGCCAGCCGCGGGAACTCCTGCTCGGTCACGTCGTGGTGTCCTTCCTCAGCTTGCTGTCCTTCCGGCCCTGGGCGGCCGGCACCTCACGGTCGCGCGGGGCGCGCCCGGCTCACTCCCACTCGATGGTTCCCGGGGGCTTGGAGGTGACGTCCAGGACCACGCGGTTGATGCCGTCCACCTCGTTGGTGATGCGGTTGGAGATGCGGGAGAGCACCTCGGAGGGGATGCGGGCCCAGTCGGCGGTCATGGCGTCCTCGGAGGTGACCGGACGCAGGACCACCGGGTGGCCGTAGGTGCGGCCGTCGCCCTGCACGCCCACGGAGCGGACGTCGGCGAGCAGCACCACCGGGCACTGCCAGATCTGCCGGTCCAGGCCGGCCGCGGTCAGCTCGGCGCGCACGATCGCGTCCGCCTGGCGCAGGAGGTCCAGGCGCTCCTGGGTGACCTCGCCGATGATCCGGATGCCCAGGCCCGGGCCCGGGAACGGCTGGCGGTGCACGATGCCCTCGGGCAGGCCGAGCTCGGCGCCCACGGCGCGGACCTCGTCCTTGAACAGCTCACGCAGCGGCTCGCACAGCTCGAACTCGATGTCGTCCGGCAGGCCGCCCACGTTGTGGTGCGACTTGATGTTCGCGGTGCCGTCGCCGCCTCCGGACTCGACCACGTCCGGGTAGAGCGTGCCCTGCACGAGGAACCTCACCTCGGGGGCGTTCGGGTCGTGGGCGGACTCCAGGACGATGTCCGCCTGGGCCTTCTCGAAGGTGCGGATGAAGCGCTCGCCGATGATCTTGCGCTTCGCCTCCGGGTCGGTGACCCCGGCCAGCGCGGCGAGGAAGTCCTCGCGGGCGTCCACCATGACGAGCTTCGCGCCGCCGTGGGCCTCGCCGAAGGCGCGCTCGATCTCGTCCGACTCGCCCTGGCGCATCAGCCCGTGGTCCACGTACACGCAGGTGAGGCGGTCGCCGATGGCGCGCTGCACCAGGGCCGCGGCCACGGCGGAGTCCACGCCGCCGGAGAGGCCGCAGATGGCCCGGGCGTCGCCGATCTGCTCGCGGATGCGGGCGACCTGCTCCTCGATGACGTTCTCCGCCGTCCAGTCCTGGGACAGGCCCGCGCCCTCGGTGAGGAAGTTCGCCAGGATCTCCTGGCCGCGCTCGGAGTGGCCCACCTCGGGGTGCCACTGCACGCCGAAGATCCGCCGCTCGCGGTCCTCGAAGGCGGCCACGGGGGCGCCCGCGGTCACCGCGGTGACGGCGAAGCCCTCGGGGGCCTCGGTGACGGCGTCCCCGTGGGACATCCACACGACCTGCTCGGCGTCCTGGCCGGCGAGCAGCACGGAGCCGCCGTCCGCGGACTCCAGACGGGTGGAGCCGTACTCCCGGGTGCCGGTGCGGGCCACGGTCCCGCCCAGGGCGTGGGCGATCGACTGGAACCCGTAGCAGAGGCCCAGCACGGGCACCCCGGCCTCCAGCAGGGCCGGGTCCAGCTGCGGGGCGCCGGCCTCGTACACGGAGGACGGGCCGCCGGAGAGGATCAGCGCCGCGGGGCGACGGTCGAGGATCTCCTGGGCGGGCGTCGAGGACGGCACCACCTCGGAGTACACGTTCGCCTCGCGCACGCGGCGCGCGATGAGCTGCGCGTACTGCGCGCCGAAGTCCATCACCAGGACGGTGGGCAGGACGTCGTGCAGCGGCGCGGGCTGGTCACGGGTGGGCTCGTTCTGGGTCACCCGTCAAGGATAGACGAGGGCGTCGCCACCGCCGGGCGGCGTCAGCACCGTCGGGCCGCGTCAGTACCGCCGGGCGGCGTCGGGGAACTGCGCGAGCTCCTCGCGCACCTGCCCGGAGACCTTCCGCTCCACCACGAAGGACAGGAACGGCACCACGCCGCCGCCCGCCATGGCCAGCAGGCGGCCCGGGGTCCAGCGCATCAGCGACCACAGGCGGAAGCACGCGAGCAGGTAGACGACGTACATCCAGCCGTGCGCGATCAGGATCGCCAGGGACAGGTTCACGCCTCCGGTCACGGACTTCTCCGGGGCCAGGCCGAACCCGTGGGGCTCGCCGTCCACGGTGGTGCCGCCGGCGAACAGCTCCTGGTGCAGGCCGTACTTGAAGACCATCTCCGCCACGAGCAGCAGGAGCATCACGCCGGTGATGTACGCGCAGACCTTGTAGATGCGGTCCGCCGAGACGATCTGCTGGCGGGTGCCGGCGAACCGGCGCACAGCACGCCCCGGCCGCGGCGGCGGCGCGGGGAGGTCGGCCTCGGTGATGTCCTCGGGGTCCGGCAGGGTCGCCGGGTCCACGGGCGCCTCGCCCGCGCGGGCGGCCTCGCGGCCGGCGTCGTGATGGGGCTGGCTCATGCCTGGCCCTCCTTCCTCGGGCCCGCGGGCCCGTCCTGAGGTTCCTGGTGTGCGGCGTCCGGCGCGGTCTCCCCCGCCTGCCAGGCGGCGTAGGCGCGGGCGGCCGCCTCCTTCTCGCGGCGGGCGCGCTCGCGCCGGCGCTCCAGCTCCTCCGCGCGCCACCGTGCGGCCCACTGCGCGTCGAGCTCGGCCTCCTGCTCGTCGCGGAGGTGGTCGTCCCGGACGAACCGCCACCACAGGAACAGGGCGAACCCGGCGAAGAGCAGCCACTCCACCCCGTAGAACACGTTCAGCCAGACGACCTGGGACTCCTCAGGCTGCGGCGGCACCCACACGGGCTGCAGCCCGCCGTCCCGCGCGCCCGCGGAGACGTCCATGCCGGCCGCGTCAGTGACCCCGAAGGCGGCCACGTAGGCGGCGTAGGAGGGCACGTCCCATGCATTGACGAGCTGGCCCGGGGAGAGCGTGGAGAACACGGGGCGGCCGGCGGTGTCCTCGCCGGCGTCGGCCGGGCTCACGGGGCCGTCAGGGGGCAGCAGGCGGCCGGTCACGGTCACCTCGCCCGTCGGGGCCGGGTCGACGACGTCGGCGGCCTCGGACCAGCCCCGCACCACGGGGACGGTCTCGCCGTCCGGGGCACCGGCCACGCGGAAGGCCGTGACGGTCCACCACCCCTCACGCCCCTCCGAGAGGCGCGGGCCGACGAGCGCGTCCGTGCCGGGCACGAACTCGCCTCGGGCGGAGACGACCTGGTCCGCCTGGGAGGCCAGCAGGGGCTCCCCCGGGCGGACGTGCTCCGTCAGCGGCACGGCGTTCTCGGTCTGCGTGCGCGGCGGCGGGGCGGCCGTCTCCGACGACGCGAACTGCCACCGGGAGAGCAGCACGAACGCCGTGGCCGCCACGAGGGCGAGCACGAGGGTCGCGAGCCACTTGGGCTTGAGGGCGGTGCGGAGCAACCGGGGACGTCCTGTTCCGGGAGGGGCGGGCCGGTCCGGCCCGCGCGCGGTCAGTGGGTGCGGGCGCCCGTGACGAGCACCTCGACCTTCTGGAAGTCCTTGAGCTCCGTGTAGCCGGAGGTCGCCATGGCGCGCTTGAGGGCGCCCATGAGGTTGGAGGTGCCGTCCGTGGTGTGGCCGGGGCCCCAGAGGACCTCCTCCAGCGGGGCCACCTGGCCCACGCGGGTGCGGTGCCCGCGGGGCAACTCCGGGTGGGCGGCCTCCAGGCCCCAGTGCCAGCCGCGGCCGGGGGCCTCGGTGGCGCGGGCCAGCGCGGTGCCCAGGGTGACGGCGTCGGCGCCCATGGCGATCGCCTTGACGATCTCGCCGGAGGTGCCCACGCCGCCGTCGGCGATCACGTGCACGTAGCGGCCGCCGGACTCGTCCATGTAGTCGCGGCGCGCCTCGGCGATGTCCGCGATGGCGGTGGCCATCGGCACGCGGATGCCCATGGCACGGCGGGTGGTGGTGGACGCGCCGCCGCCGAAGCCCACGAGCACGCCCGCGGCGCCGGTGCGCATCAGGTGCAGCGCCGGGGTGTAGCCGGCGGCGCCGCCCACGATCACGGGGACGTCCAGCTCGTAGATGAACTGCTTGAGGTCCAGCGGCTCGTGCGTGGAGGAGACGTGCTCCGCGGACACGGTGGTGCCGCGGATGACGAACAGGTCCACCCCGGCGGCGAGCACGGTCTGGGAGAACTGCTGGGTGTTCTGGGGGGTCAGGGAGCCCGCCACCACGACGCCGGACTCACGGATCTGCGCGAGGCGCTCGGTGATCAGGTCGGCGCGGATGGGCGCGGAGTAGATCTCCTGGAGGCGGCGGGTGACCTCGGGGCTGCCGGCCTCGTCCTCCATGGCCGCGATCTCCTCGAGCAGGGGCTCCGGGTCCTCGTGGCGGGTCCAGAGGCCCTCGAGGTTCAGGACGCCCAGGCCGCCCAGGCGGCCCAGGGCGATCGCCGTCTCCGGGCTCATCACCGAGTCCATCGGCGCGCCCATCACGGGCATGTCGAACGTGTAGGCGTCGATCCGCCAGGACAGGTTCACGTCCTTCGGGTCCCGCGTGCGCCGCGAGGGCACCACGGACACGTCGTCGAAGGAGAAGGCCTGCCGGCCGCGCTTGCCTCGTCCGATCTCAATCTGGTTCGTCACCGGGCCAGCCTAGCCCAGGCCCGCGGCGGCGGGCCCGGGACCGCTCACTTGGAGCGGTAGTTGGGGGCCTCCACCGTCATCATGATGTCGTGCGGGTGGGACTCCTTCAGCCCGGCCGTGGTGATGCGCACGAAGCGGCCGTTCTCCTTGAGGTCCACGATGGTCGGTGCGCCCGTGTAGAACATGGTCTGGCGCAGGCCGCCCACCAGCTGGTGCACCACCGAGGCGATCGGTCCGCGGTACGGCACCTGGCCCTCGATGCCCTCGGGGATCAGCTTGTCCTCGTCCGGCACGTCCGCCTGGAAGTAGCGGTCCTTGGAGAAGGAGCGCGTGCCGTTGCGGGTCTGCATGGCGCCCAGGGAGCCCATGCCGCGGTAGGCCTTGAACTGCTTGCCCTGGTAGAACACCAGGTCGCCCGGAGACTCGGCGGTGCCGGCCAGCAGGGAGCCCAGCATGACGGAGTCGGCGCCGGCCACCAGGGCCTTGCCGATGTCGCCGGAGTGCTGCAGGCCGCCGTCGGCGATCAGCGGCACGCCGGCCGGGCGGGTCGCCTTCGCGGCCTCGTAGATCGCCGTGATCTGGGGGACGCCGACGCCGGCCACCACGCGGGTGGTGCAGATCGAGCCCGGGCCCACGCCCACCTTCACGGCGTCCGCACCCGCGTCGACGATGGCCTTGGCGCCCGCGTAGGTGGCCGCCTGGCCGCCGATGACGTCCACATGCGCGGCCGCCTTCTCCTTCTTCAGGCGCGCGATCATGTCCAGCACGCCGTGGGTGTGGCCGTTGGCGGTGTCCACCACCAGGGCGTCCACGCCGGCCTCCACGAGGGTCATGGCGCGCTCCCAGCCGTCGCCGAAGAACCCGACGGCACCGCCGACGCGCAGCCGGCCCTCGTCGTCCTTCGCAGCGTCCGGGTACTTCTCCGCCTTGTCGAAGTCCTTGATGGTGATCAGGCCGGTGAGGCGGCCGGCGTCGTCCACCAGGGGCAGCTTCTCCACGCGGTTCTGGGAGAACAGGTGCAGGACCTCCTCACGGGAGATGCCGTCCTGCGCGGTGATCAGCGGCATGCGCGTCATGGCCGTGTCCACCGTGCGCGTGTCCCACTCCTCGTGGGGGATGAAGCGGGTGTCGCGGTTGGTGATGATGCCCAGCAGGGTCATGTCCTCCGCCACCACCGGCAGGCCGGAGACGCGGTACTGGGCGCAGAGCTCGTCCAGCTCGGCGAGGGTGGCCTTCGGGCCGATGGTCACGGGGTCCGAGATCATGCCGGACTCGGAGCGCTTGACTGTGTCCACGTGCTTGGCCTGGTCCTCGATGGACAGGTTGCGGTGGATGATGCCCATGCCGCCCTGGCGCGCGATCGCGATGGCCAGGGGCGCCTCGGTGACGGTGTCCATGGCCGCGGACACCACGGGGATGTTCAGCCGGATGTTCCGCGTGAGCTGCGTGGAGGTGTCCGCGTCCGCCGGGATCACGTCGGTGGCGTTCGGCAGGAGGAGGACGTCGTCGTACGTCAGGCCGAAGAAGCCGAAGGGATCCTCGGAGGCGTACACGGGATCGGAGGAGGGACCGGTGCTGGTGCTCACGGCTGGCCTTTCAGGACGGGGACGACGGCGCCCGTCCAGTGTAGGGCCGCGGCTCCGTCCGGGCGGGTGTGGGAGGAACAGCGTCGGGGCCCCGGACATTCCGCCCCGGACCACCTGTGACACGGGTCTCGGCCGGGCCGGCCGTCGGCGGGGACGCCTGCGGCGCGCGCCACACCGACGTCATGGGGGGAAACCCGATTCCGATCTCTGGTAAGGACGGCCCTACCCTTCCCGGATGACCTCGCACCCCTCCTCCCCCGCCTCCGGGGCGTCCACACCCGCGCGCCGCCGCCGGCTCCCCGCCTGGACCGGCAACTTCGGCTGGCAGATCGCCGCCGCCCTCGTCCTCGGCCTGCTCCTCGGCCTCGCCGCCCGGGCCATGGGCCACACCCCCGACTCCCCGACCTGGCTCGGCGAGACCCTCGCCCTCATCGGGTCGATCTACGTGCAGCTGCTCAAGGCGACGGTCGTCCCGCTCGTGTTCTTCGCCGTCGTCGCCTCCGTGGCCAACCTCGCCCAGGTGACCAATGCCGCCCGCCTGGCCGCCAAGACCCTGCTGTGGTTCGCGATCACCAGCCTCATCGCCGTGCTGATCGGCCTGGCCGTCGGCGTCGTGATGCAGCCCGGCGTGGGCACCGGCCAGTCCGCACCCGAGGGCTACCAGGCGCGGACCGTCACCTGGCTCGACTTCCTGACGTCCATGGTCCCGGTGAACATGCTCGGCCTGACCGTGAAGACCACCGCGGGCGACGACGGCGCCCTCACCTCCACGCCGTCCTTCCAGGTGCTGCAGATCCTGGTCATCGCGATCGCCGTGGGCGTGGCCGCCCTCAAGGTCGGCGAGAAGGCCGGGCCGTTCCTCGCGTTCTCCCGGTCCGTGCTGGCCGTCATCCAGAAGGTCCTCTGGTGGATCATCCGCCTCGCCCCCCTCGGCACCGTCGGCCTGCTCGGCAACGCGGTGGCCTCCTACGGCTGGTCCACGATGGGCACGCTCGTGAAGTTCGTCGTGGCGGTCTACGTGGGCCTGGCGCTCGTCATGCTCGTCGTCTACCCGCTGCTGGCCCGCGTGCACGGCCTGTCCGTGAAGCAGTTCTTCACCGGCGTGTGGCCCGCCTTCCAGATGGGTTTCGTGTCCCGCTCCTCGCTCGGCACCCTGCCCGTCACCCAGCGCGTGGCTGAGCGCAGCTTCGGCGTGCCCACCGGCTACGCCTCCTTCGCCGTGCCGCTGGGCGCCACCACCAAGATGGACGGCTGCGCGGCGATCTACCCGGCCGTGGCCGCCGTGTTCGTGGCGCAGTTCTACGGGATCGACATGACCCTCGGCCAGTACGCCCTCGTCGTGCTGGTCTCGGTCCTCGGCTCCGCCGCCACCGCGGGCACCACCGGCGCCACCGTGATGCTCACGCTCACCCTGTCGACGACCGGCCTGCCCCTGGAGGGCATGGCCCTGCTCCTGGCCGTGGATCCGATCGTGGACATGGGCCGCACCGCCGTCAACGTGTCCGGACAGGCCCTCATCCCCGCGCTCGTCGCCCGGCAGGAGGGCATCCTCGACCGGACCCGCTACGACGCCGAGCGCGGCGACGTCATGGCCGACGAGGACGAGACCATCGTCGAGGCCCGTCACGACGACGCCCGCGGCGCGTCCCGGGCGGACCTCACCGAGGCCGGCTCCGCCCGCTGAGCACCCCCGGACGCGACGACGCCCCCGCCCCTCCCAGTGGAGGTGCGGGGGCGTCGTCGCGAGCGGCCCGGCGTCAGTGCTGGTGCTCGTCCTCGTCCTCGACCTTGTCGGCCACGAGGGTCTCCGTGGTCAGCACGAGCGCCGCGATCGAGGCGGCGTTGGCCAGCGCGGAGCGGGTCACCTTCACGGGGTCGATGACGCCGTCGGCGATCAGGTCGCCGTACACGCCGGTCTTGGCGTTGAAGCCCTCGTTCGGCTTCATCTCCGCGACCTTGGAGACCACGACGTAGCCGTCCTCGCCCGCGTTCTGGGCGATCCAGCGCAGCGGCTCCTTGAGCGCCTTGCGGACGATCTCCACGCCGGTGGCGGCGTCGCCGGTGAGGGCGGTCACCTCGGCGTCCTCGTCCAGGACGGAGAGCGCGTTGATCAGGGCGGTGCCGCCGCCGGCGACGATGCCCTCCTCGAGCGCGGCGCGCGTGGAGGACACGGCGTCCTCGATGCGGTGCTTCCGCTCCTTGAGCTCCACCTCGGTGGCGGCGCCCACACGGATCACGCCGATGCCGCCGGCGAGCTTGGCCAGGCGCTCCTGCAGCTTCTCGCGGTCCCAGTCGGAGTCGGTCGCGGCGACCTCGGCCTTGATCTGGGAGACGCGGGCCTCGACGTCGGCCGCCTCGCCGCCGCCGTCGACGATGGTGGTGGCGTCCTTGGTGACGGTGACGCGGCGGGCCGAGCCCAGCACGTCGAGGTCGGCCTGCTCCAGCTTCATGCCGAGGTCCGGGGAGACCACGGTGGCGCCCGTGAGGATCGCGATGTCCTGCATCATGGCCTTGCGGCGGTCGCCGAAGCCCGGGGCCTTGACGGCCACGACGTTCAGGGTGCCGCGGATCTTGTTCACCACGAGGGTGGACAGGGCCTCGCCCTCGACGTCCTCGGCGATCACGAACAGCGGCTTGTTGGCCTGCAGCACCTTCTCCAGCAGGGGCAGCAGCTCCTGCACGTTGGAGATCTTGCCGGAGTTGATCAGCACGTAGGCGTCCTCGAGGACGGCCTCCTGGCGCTCGGCGTCGGTGACCATGTACGGGGAGAGGTAGCCCTTGTCGAACTGCATGCCCTCGGTGACGTCCAGCTCGGTGGAGGTCGTGGAGGACTCCTCGATGGTGATCACGCCGTCGGTGCCCACGGTGTCGAAGGCGCGGGCCAGCAGCTCGCCGACCTCGTCGTTCTGGGCGGAGATGGCGGCCACGTGGGCCACCTCCTTGCCCTCCACGGGGCGGGCGTTCTCCTGCAGGCGCTTCTCGACGGCGGCGACCGCGGTCTCGATGCCCTTCTTGACCTCGTTCGGGGCGGCGCCGGCGGCGACCTGGCGCATGCCCTCGTTCACGAGGGCCTGGGCCAGCACGGTGGCGGTGGTGGTGCCGTCGCCCGCGATGTCGTTGGTCTTGGTCGCCACCTCCTTGGCCAGCTGCGCGCCCATGTTCTCGTACGGGTCCTCGAGCTCGACGTCCCGGGCGATCGTGACGCCGTCGTTGGTGATGGTGGGGGCGCCCCACGCCTTGTCCAGGACCACGTTGCGGCCCTTCGGGCCGAGGGTCACCTTGACGGTGTCGGCGAGCTTGTCGATGCCGGCCTGGAGGGCGCGGCGGGCGTCGTCGTTGAATGCCAGCTGCTTGGCCATGACGGCGGCTCCTTTCGGATCGGGTGTTCGGGGAGAAGAAGAGGGGACGCGAAGGGCCCGGGGCGGCGAGTGCCGCTCGCCGGGCCCGACGCGTCAGGGGGTCACTTGGTGACGACGGCCAGCACGTCGCGGGCGGAGAGCACCAGGTACTCCTCGCCGCCGACCTTGACCTCGGTGCCGCCGTACTTGGAGTAGAGGACGACGTCGCCCTCGGCCACGTCCACGGGCACGCGGGTGCCGTTCTCGGCCACGCGGCCCGGGCCCACGGCCACGACCTGGCCCTCCTGGGGCTTCTCCTTGGCGGTGTCCGGGATGACGAGGCCGGACGCGGTGGTCTGCTCGGCCTCCAGCGGGCGGACGACGATGCGGTCCTCGAGGGGCTTGATGGAGACAGACATGCTGCACACTCCTTCTGTTCGACGTGCGGTGCCCCGGCGGCGGGGCCGGGCCGCGATGTTCAGATCTGCGGGGGTGCCACGGGCGTCAGGCCCGGCGTCGTCGCGGTGCCGCTGGGCCCATCCTTGGCTTGGCACCCGGTACCCCCCGAGTGCCAGGTCTGACTCTAGCGCGGGGCTGGCACTCCCACCAACCGACTGCCAACGCCGTGCGCCGACGGCGGAACACGCCCCTCCCCCCTTCTGCTCGACCCGCGTCGTGAACACGACGCAGGAGGGGCTGAGGGTCCAGACCGTCCGTGCGGTCTCCGGGTTCCCCGTCCACTCCTGCACAGCCCGGCCCCGCTCCTCCGCCGCCCCTCCCGCAGGTCTTCACCACGGCCGAAGCCCTCGCGGCGGGAGCCGGCCCGGCCCGCCTGCGTCGCGGCGACCTGGACGCCCCGCAGCGCGGCGCCCGCGTCCGGGTGGGCGGACCTGTGCACGCTGCGTCCTCCCTGGCCCGAGCCGGACCTGGTGGCGGCGGCCGACCATCTGGTCACGCACCCCTGGTCGCCGCGCGGCCGTCTGCCGCCGCTGACGACCGTGGCACGGCTCCGCGCGATGCTGGAGCGGGTGCGCGTCGGCGCCGACTCAGCCGTGGTGTCCCTCGCGCGACTCGCGCTCGTCGACGCGGGGCTCGGCGAGCCGCTGCTGCAGCACCGGCTGGACCCCTGGGACCCGGACTGCCCCGAGACCCACATGTTCTCCCCGGAGCTGGCGGTCGCCCTGGAGTACGACGGCGGCGGTCACCTCACGCCCGCACAGCAGGCCCGCGACGCCCGTCGTGACCGCCGGCTGCCGGCCCGCGGCGTCACGCCCCTGCGGAACACCGCCGAGGGGTACCGCCGGCTGATCGCCCAGCTGCAGGACCGCCGTCGCGGCCGATGAGCGGGTCCGGGCAGGGCCCACGACCGTTCCCCGCCACGGCCCCGCTCACCAGTACACGGCCAGCGGCCCGTGCGGTCCGTCCACCACGCTGCAGGGGGTCTTGAAGATCCGCTCGAGCACCTCAGGGCGCAGGATCTCGGCCGGGGTGCCGGTCTCCACCACCTGGCCGTCGCCCATGGCCACGATCCGGTCGGCGTAGTGGGCGGCGAAGTTGATGTCGTGCAGCACGATCACCACGGTGCGGCCCAGCACGTCCGCGGCCCGGCGCAGCTGCTGCATCATCTGCACCGAGTGCTGCATGTCCAGGTTGTTCAGCGGCTCGTCCAGCAGCACGTACTCGGTGTTCTGCGCCAGCACCATCGCCACGTACGCGCGCTGCCGCTGGCCGCCCGAGAGCTGGTCGAGGTACCGGTTCTCGAACGGGCCGAGGTTGAGGAAGTCGATCGCGTCGGACACGTGCCGCTCATCCTCCAGGGTCAGACGGCCGCGCGTGTACGGGTAGCGCCCGAACCCCACGAGCTGCCGCACGGTCAGCCGCGTCACGAAGTGGTTCTCCTGCCGCAGGATGGACAGGGTCTGCGCGATCTTCCGGGACGGCGTCGTGGTGATGTCGTGCCCGCCCACGGCGATCGTCCCGGCGTCGGCGTCCTGCAGCCGGCCGATCATCGTCAGCAGCGTGGACTTGCCCGCCCCGTTGGGCCCCACGAGCGCGGTCACTCCCCCGGCCTGGATGTCCAGGTCCACGGGTCCGATGCACACCTCGTCGCTGTGGCGCTTCACCACGCCGCGCAGCTCGATCACAGACGTCCCTTTCTCATCACGACGATCAGGAAGGTGATGCCGCCGATCAGCTCGATGACCACCGTGACCGCACCTCCCGCGTAGAACACGTGCCGCAGCACGAAGTAGGCGCTCGTCAGCACCGCGTACCCGGCCAGCGCGGCCACCGGGAGGATGAACCGGTGGTCGTGGGTGTCGACCAGGCTGTACGCCAGCGTCGCCACGAGGAAGCCGAGGAACGTCATCGGGCCCACGAGCGCGGTGGTCATGGCCATCAGCACGGAGACCAGCAGCAGCGTCACCATGAGCTCGCACCGGTGGCGCAGGCCCAGGTTGGTCGCGGCGTCGGCACCGAGCGCCACCGTGTTCAGGCGGCGGGAGCGCAGCCACAGCAGCGCACACACGACGACGGCGATGGGCGCGGCGATCGCCACGTACTCGGTCCGGGCGTTCGAGATGTTGCCGAAGAGCCGCGCGCTCAGCAGGTCGAACGAGTTCGGGTCCAGCAGTCGCTGCATGAACGTGCTCAGCGCGGCCAGCCCGCCGCCCAGCACCACGCCCACGAGCAGCATCAGATGGACGCTGCCGTAGGGCCGGGAGAGCAGCCACGAGTAGAGGGCCGTCGCCAGCGCCACCATGAGCGCGGCCTGGGCGAGGAACGGCCCCACCCCGGTCAGCACCGCGACGCCCGCGGCCCCCAGCACGTACACGGCGGCGGTCGATACGGCGGTGTAGAGCGCCTCGAACCCCATGATCGAGGGCGTGATGATGCGGTTGCCCGTCACCGTGTGGAAGCTGACGGTCGCGAAGGAGTGGCACAGCGCCGCGATCCCGATCACACCCAGGGACTCCACGCGCATCCGCGCGATCATCCAGAACGCGCGCGAGCCGGGTTCGGCCTCGTTGCCCCACAGCAGGACCCCGGCGGTGGAGACCACGGCGACGACGGCCAGCACCGCGACGACGAGCGCATACCTCCGGCGGTCGGCGGCGGTGACGAACGCACCGGACCGGCGCGGGGCGTCGGCGTCGACGGGCCCGGCCGCGGTGGCGCCGCCGGGCGGGGCGGGGATGCGACCCGGGGCGGTCATGATCGGCTCAGCCATGCTTGGCCTGCCTCAGCAGCAGGGCGAGGAACACGATCGCGCCCACGAGCCCCAGGATCAGCGAGATGGGCACCTCGAACGGGGCGATGACGGTGCGCCCGATCAGGTCGCAGACGATCACGATCCACACGCCGACCATGACCACCCAGGGCAGGTTCGTGCGCAGGTTGTCGCCGCGCACCATGGACACGAGGTTGGGGACCACGAGCCCCAGGAACGGGAGGGCCCCGATCACCACGGTGACCACGCCGGTGGCCATGGCCACCATGGCCACGCCGGTGAGGATCACGGCGTCGTAGTTGAGGCCGACGTTCGTGGCGACGTCCTTGCCGAGGCCGGCCACGGTGAAGCGGTCCGCGATGACGAAGACCGCCACGCACACGATCAGCACGAGGAAGAGCAGCTCGTACCGGCCGCGGACCACGGAGGTGAACGAGCCGGCGAACCACGCGCCCACCTGCTGCAGCATGTCCGTCTGGAGGGCGAGGAACGTCGAGGCGGCGCCCACGACGGCGCCGAGCATGATGCCCACGATCGGCACGATGAGGGAGGACTGCAGGCGCACACGCCGCAGGAAGAGGAAGAACACGAGGGTGCCGACGAAGGCGAAGAGGATGGCCCCGACCATCCGGGTCACCAGGCCCGCCCCCGGCACGAGCACCATGGTCACCAGCAGGCCGAGACCGGCCCACTCGGTGGTGCCCGTGGTGCTGGGCTCCACGAAGCGGTTCTGCGTCATGAGCTGCATGATCAGCCCGCACATCGCCATCGAGGCGCCGGCCAGCACGAGGGCGACCGTGCGCGGCACCCGCGTGATGGCGAACATCTCGCGTCCGCCCTCCGCGCCGACGTCGTACACGCCCACGAACAGCGAGACCACGATGAGGGCCGCGGTCACCACGACGCCGACCAGCAGCGGCCAGGTGCGCTGCCAGCGGGTGCGCTCGGGCCGCAGGACGGCAGGCGGGACCCAGCACACGCGGTCGCCCCGCCCCGGCTCCTCGAGCCGGGGCGGGGCGTCGGCGACGTGGTGACGCACGTCGAGAGTCACTGCGCGCCTTCGAAGGCCTTCGCGAGGTCCTCCATGACGGTGGTGTGGTTCTGGATGTCCTCGGCGACGTAGAAGTCGGCGGGCAGGTAGACGATGTTGCCCTCCTTCACCGCGGTCACGTCCTGGAGGGCCTCGGAGCGCTCGATCAGCTCGGCGGCGGTGGCGTTCTCCTCGCCGGTGCCGGCGTCGCGGTCCATGACGATCAGCCAGTCCGGGTTCGACTTCGCGATGGCCTCGACGGAGATGTCGTCGCCCTGGTGGTTGTCGGTGCCCGACTGCTCGAGGGCCGGGGTCAGGTCCAGCATGTCGAAGAACGGGCCGATGGAGCGGCCGGTGCTGGGCGCGGCGTACGACAGCTCGCCGCCCGAGGCGATGAGGCCCATGACGGTCTGCTCGGGGTCGTAGGCGTCCTTGGCGCGCTGCGTGGCGGCGTCGAAGTCGGCGATGAGCTTCTCGGCATCGGCCTCGTGGCCGGTGGCCTCGCCCAGCAGGGTGGTCAGCTTCTTCAGGCCCTCGTCCATGGGGGTCTGCGTGACGTCGAAGTTCGTGTCCACGACGGCGGCGTCGCCGGTCAGCTCGTCGATCTCCGCCTTGCGCTCGTTGAACCGCTGGCCGTTGAAGACGACGTCCGGCTCGGCGGTGACGAACAGCTCCATGTCGGGCTCCCGGTGGTTGCCGATGTCGGCGACCGAGTCGTCCTGGAGGTAGGAGGGCCCGCCCTCGCCCTTGTACATGATCTGCTTCGGCGCGGCCGACAGCTCGACGCCCCAGTCGTCCAGGGTGCGGAAGATGCGGTTGTCCGTGGCGATGACGGAGTCGACCTCCTCCGGCAGGGTGACCTCGGTGCCGGACATGTCCGTGACGGTGACCCCGGCCGCGACGCCGCCGGCCGTCGCGGAGGAGGACGCGGCCGAGGAGGCCGGGGAGGAGGACGCGGCCGAGGAGGCCGGGGAGGAGCCCTCGGCGGCGGGGCCTCCCGCTCCGCAGCCGGCCAGCGTCAGGGCGGCGAGCGAAGCGAGGGCGGCGGCGGTGGACAGGCGTGCGGTGCGCATGGGGGATCTCCTCGGCGGGCGTCGCGGGTGCGGCCCGTGCGTCGTTGGGGCGGGCGGGGGGACGCCCTCAGGTCAGGTGAGGCTTACCTCAGTTGATTAGGGTACACGCCCGTCACGTAATGCGCGGCACAGCCCTCGCCGGAGTCACCCGGCGTCACACGGCCGCCTCAGCCGGCCGGCAGGGGCTCCACCTCGAACGCCACGCGCCGCTCCCCCACGCGCGCCAGCACGAGCGTCGCGTGACGTCCCCCGGGCGTGCCGCGACCGAGCACGGCGGCCCGCACCTGCTCCGGGGTCTCCCGCACGCCGCGCTTCTTCACGTCCAGGCGACCGACACCGGTCTCCCGCGCCCAGCGGGCCAGCGCCTTCGTGCGGAACTCGTGCACCGCGAGCACCCGGTATCCGCGCGCCAGGGGGTGCGGCGCCGCGTCCGGCGCCACGAGGTACGCCAGGTGCGGGTCCAGCAGGCGGACAGCCGGGCCGAGCTCCACCGCCAGGTCCGTCACCAGCCCCGCGCGGATCACCGCCCCGTCCGGCTCGAGCAGGACCTGGCCGACGAGCCCGTCCACGCCCTCCTCCCCCACCGCCTCCACGGCGGGCGAGGACGCGGCGGCCGGAACGAGGCGGTGCACGGCCGACCCGCGGGTGTCCAGCAGCGTCGCCGTGCGCCGCCCGGGGGCCTGCGCGAGCGGCCCGAACCACAGCGTCACCTCCACGACGTCCCCATCCACAGACACCCATTCGGCCTCGGCCGCGGCGGGCACGTGCTCGTGGGGCAGGCCCGGGCCCAGCTTCACACCCACCGGACGGCCGCCGTCGGCCAGGCCGAGCACGAAGGACAACGGCGGGGAGAACGCCTCGGGGTCGAACACGCGTGCCGTCCCGGACGAGCCCAGCCGCCGACGCGCGGGGTCCAGCCAGAGCGCATCCACCTCGTCCGCGTGCGCGGCCGCCCACGCCTCGGCGTCGCCCGTCACGACGCTGGCGGCGCCCGCGGGGGCGAGGGTCGCGAGGTTGGCCGCCGCGGCGGCGGCCACGGTGGGGTCCCGCTCGACGGCGGTGACGTCCAGCCCGGCGCGCGCGTACACGAGGGCGTCCGCCCCGATGCCGCAGCCGAGGTCGGCGAGGGAGCGCACCCCGGCCTCCTGAAGGCGCCGCGCCCGGTGCTCCGCCACCACGGCGCGGGTGGCCTGCTCGAGCCCGTCCCGGGTGAGGAGCATGCCGTCCGCGAGCGCACCGAGCTTGGCGCGCCCCGCGTGGCGCAGCCCCGCCTGGGTCAGGGCGGCGGCGACCGTGTCGGCGTCGTGTCCGGCGGCGCGCAGGCGGGAGGACAGGGCCAGGGGGTCCTGGCCAGAGACGTCGCCGAGCCCGTCGAGCAGGACGCGCCCGGCGGGGTCCAGCACCGGCTCCAGGCGGGTGGCGTCGGCCGCGGACTCGGCCGCGCGGGGGCGGCCCGGCCGGTCGGCGGGACGCGGACGGGGCCGCGACGGGCGGGCGGGGCGCTGGGATCGTGCCATGCGACCACCCTAGGATGACGCCATGAGCCTTCCCTTCGCCGACTCCGCGCAGTCCACCCTCGGCATCGAGTGGGAGCTAGCGCTCGTGGATCCCCTGACGGGCGACCTGCGCTCCGAGGCGCCGGGCATCCTCGAGGAGCTGCGCGCCGAGGCGGGCCTGGACGCGGACGCCGACCACCCGCACGTGACGGGCGAGCTGCTGCAGAACACGGTCGAGCTGGTCACGGGCGTGCACGGCTCGGTGCCGGACGCCGTCGCGGACCTCGGCGGGATCGCGGCCCGCGTGCAGCGCGTCGCGGCGGACCGCGGGCTGGCGCTGTTCTGCCAGGGCACGCACCCGTTCGGCGAGGCGATGACGCAGCCCATCACTCCCAAGGCGCGCTACGGGCGGATGGTGGACCTCACCCAGTACTGGGGCCGCCAGATGCTGATCTTCGGCGTGCACGTGCACATCGGCCTGGACGACCGCGCCAAGGCCATGCCCGCCGTCAACCGGCTGATCAGCCGGCTCCCGCACCTGCTGGCGCTGTCGGCGTCGTCCCCGTTCTGGGTGGGCGCGGACACCGGCTACCAGTCCCAGCGCACGCAGCTCTTCCAGCAGCTGCCGACCGCCGGGCTGCCCTTCCAGTTCGAGACGTGGGAGGGCTTCGAGCACTGCGTCGAGCAGATGACGGGCGTCGGCATGGTGGAGGACGTCACCGAGTGCCGCTGGGACGTGCGCGCGGTGCCGCGCCTGGGCACCGTGGAGATGCGGGTGTGCGACGGCATGGCCACCCTCGAGGAGATCGGCGCCGTCGCGGCCTACGCCCAGTGCCTGGTCCATGAGCTCTCCGCGCAGGTCGAGGACGACGAGCCCGTCGCGATCCTGCCGCCCTGGTACACCCAGGAGAACAAGTGGCGCGCCGCCCGCTACGGCCTGGAGGCCACCGTCATCACGGACGACGCCGGCACGCAGGTCCCGCTGGCCGAGCACCTGGCCGCGGACCTGGAGCGCCTGGCCCCGGTGGCGGAGGAACTGGGCTGCGCGGCGGAGCTGGCGCACGCGCGCGTCCTGATGGAGCACTCCCCCGCGGACCGGCAGCGACGCGTGGCCGCGGAGGCCGCCGCGGGTCCGCCCCGGACGGGCGAGGACCCCGCCGACCCGGTCGCGCCCCTGCGCGCCGTCGTCCGGGACGCCGCGGACCGCACCCGCGAGTCCCTCCGGGCCTTCCAGGGCTGACCTGGGGATTCCGGCCCGCGCACCCTTCCTTCGGGGCCGGCCGGGCCGTAGCGTACCCGGCATGCGAGCACTCACATGGCAGGGAAAGCGAAGCGTCTCCGTCGAGGACGTCCCGGATCCGCGGATCCAGGAGCCCACGGACGCGATCATCAAGGTCACCTCCACCGGCATCTGCGGATCCGACCTCCACCTCTACGAGGTCCTGGGCCCGTTCATGGACAAGGGAGACGTCATCGGCCACGAGCCCATGGGCATCGTGGAGGAGGTCGGCTCCGCGGTCACGAACCTCTCCCCCGGTGACCGCGTCGTCATCCCCTTCAACATCTCCTGCGGCCACTGCTGGATGTGCCAGCACGGCCTGCAGTCCCAGTGCGAGACCACCCAGGTGAAGGAGCAGGGCTCCGGCGCCGCGCTGCTGGGCTACTCCCGCCTCTACGGCTCCGTGCCCGGCGGCCAGGCCGAGTACCTGCGGGTGCCGCACGCCGACTACGGGCCCATCAAGGTGCCGCACACCGGCCCCGACACCCAGTGGCTGTTCCTCTCCGACGTGGTGCCCACCGCGTGGCAGGCCGTGCAGTACGCGAACGTGTCGAAGGGCGACACGCTGGCCGTCCTCGGCCTGGGCCCCATCGGCCAGATGTCCGCGCGCATCGGCGTGCACCTGGGGTGCCGCGTGATCGCCGTCGACCCCGTGCCGGAGCGCCGCCACATGGCCGCGCGCCACGGCGTCGAGGTCCTGGACATGGAGGGCTCCGGCACGGGCGTCCCGGACCTCCTGCGCCAGGCGACCGGCGGGCGGGGCCCGGACGGCGTCGTGGACGCCGTGGGCATGGAGGCGCACGGCGCGCCCGTGGCCGCGGCCGCCCAGACCGCGGCGGGCATGCTGCCCGGCCCGCTGGCCCGCGCGGCCGTCAAGACCTCCGGCATCGACCGTCTCACGGCCCTGCACACGGCGATCGAGTCCGTGCGCCGCGGCGGCACCGTCTCCCTGAGCGGCGTGTACGGCGGCATGCAGGACCCCATGCCGCTGCTCACCATGTTCGACAAGCAGATCCAGTTCACCATGGGCCAGTGCAACGTCCGCCGCTGGGTGGACGACCTCCTGCCCCTGATGGACGACCCGTCCGATCCCCTGGGCGTGCTCGACCTCGTGACGCACACCGCGCCCCTCGAGGATGCGCCCGCCATGTACGAGAAGTTCCAGAAGAAGCAGGACGGCTGCATCAAGGTGGTGCTCACGCCGTGAGGATCGTCGTCCTCGGTGCCACCGGCAACGTCGGGACGGCCCTGCTCGAGCGCCTCCACCGGGCCCCGGAGGCCACCGAGCTCGTCGGCGTGAGCCGGCGCGGCCCGGACCGCGCGGGCGCTCCGTACGACGGCGTCGAGTGGCACCGCATGGACATCGCCGACGCCGCGTCCGCCCCCCGCCTCACCGAGGTGCTGCGCGGGGCGGACGCCGTGGTCGACCTCGTGTGGGTGATCCGCCCCAACCGCGACCGCGCGCATCTGCGGGCGGTCAACGTGGACGGCAACGAGCGCGTGTTCCGTGCCGCTGCCGCCGCGGGGGTGCCCCACCTGGTCTACGCCTCCTCCGTGGGCGCGTATGGGCCGGGGCCGAAGGACGTGCGGGTGGACGAGTCGCACCCCACCACGGGCGTGCCGACGTCCCACTACGCGGCCCAGAAGGCCGAGGTGGAGACGATCCTGGACCGCGTGGCGGCCGAGCACCCGCGGATGCTCGTCAGCCGGCTCCGGCCCGGACTGGTCTTCCAGTCCGGCGCCGGGCCCGAGATCAAGGACTACTTCCTGGGCGACCTCGTGCCCGCCCGCCTCGCCGCGCGCCTGCGCACCCCCGTGCTGCCCTTCCCCACGGGCCTGCGCTTCCAGGCGCTCACCGCCCAGGACGTCGCGGAGGCGTACTGGCAGGTGGTCGCCCGCCGCGCCGGCGGCGCGTTCAACGTCGCCGCCGAGCCCGTGCTCGACGCCCACACGATGGGCACGGTGCTCGGCGCCCGCCGGATCCTCGAGCTGCCCGTCGCGGTGTTCCGCGCCGCCGCCGCCGTGAGCTACCGGGCCCGCCTGCAGCCCACGGACCCGGGCTGGGTGGACATGGCCGCCGCGGTGCCCGTGATGGACACCTCCGCGCTGCGGCGCGCGACCGACTGGCGCCCGCGCACGGACGCGCGGGACGCGGTGCGCCTCGTGCTCGACCACCTGGATGGCCGGGAGGGCCTCGGGAACGCGGGGCACCGCTCCCACTCCCCTCTAGAGTGAGCCCCATGCAGACCCCCCGCCGCACCCTCCTGACCGGCGCGCTCGCCGCCGCCGGCGTCGTCCTGACCGGATGCACATCCTCCGGCTACCCCGCCGACCCGGACGGCACCCTGGACCGGATCACGGGCGGGACGCTGCGGGTAGGGGCCTCGCACCACCCGCCCCACGTGGACGCCGCCGGTGCCGAGCCCCAGGGCCCCGAGCCGGACCTGGTGCGTGCCTTCGCCGCCGAGCGGGACGCGCGCGTGGAGTGGACCGTCTCCGGCGAGGAGGCCCTCATGACGGCGCTGAAGCAGGGCGACCTCGACCTGGTGGTCGGCGGGCTCACGAAGAAGTCGCCCTGGACGACCGACGCCGGTCTGACCCGCCCCTACGCGGAGACCACGGGCCCGGACGGGGAGAAGGCCGAGCTCGTCATGGCCGTCCCCCTGGGGGAGAACCAGTTCCAGTCCGCGCTCGAGCGCTTCCTGGACGCGCACGGCGAGGAGGCCGGGGCATGAGCGGGAAGCGCACCATCGGACGCGCCGAGCTGCCCGACGACGTCGCGCGGGCCGCCCACCGGGCCGTGGTCCTCGAGTGGGTCTCCCTCGGCTGGCTCGTGCTCACGGTCTCGCTCGTGGCGGTCGTGATGGGCTCCTCGCAGGCCATGCGCGCCGCGTGGATCGAGGACCTGCTCTCCCTGATCCCGCCGATCGCGTTCCTCGTCGCCCTGCGCGTGGCCCGCATGGCCCCGACGCGGGCCCGGCCCTACGGCTCTCACCGGTCCGTCGGGGTGGGGCACCTCGTGGCCGCCGTCGCCCTGTCCGTGATGGGCGTGGTCCTCGTCGGCGACTCCATCCTGGGCCTGGTGACGGCGGAGCATCCGCCCATCGGCACGTTCGACCTGTTCGGGCACACCGTGTGGCAGGGCTGGTTCATGATGGCCGTGATGGCCCTGTCCGTGCCCGGGCCCATGATCCTCGGCCACAAGAAGCTCAAGCTCGCCGAGCAGCTCCACGACCGCGTGCTGTACGCGGACGCGGACATGAACAAGGCGGACTGGCAGACGGGCGTGGCCACCATCGTCGGCGTGGCCGGTATCGGCCTGGGCTGGTGGTGGGCGGACGCCGCGGCGGCGATCTTCGTGGGCGTGAGCATCGTGCTGGACGGCTGGAAGAACCTCAAGGAGGCCGTCACGAACCTGGCGGACCGCCGCGCCACCACGATCGACGGCGCGCGCCCGCACCCGATCATCGACCGCGCCGAGCGGGTGGCGTGGGCCCAGCCGTGGGTCCGGCACGCCGGCGCCCGGGTGCGCGACGAGGGCCACGTGTTCCACCTGGAGATGTTCGTGGTGCCCCGGCACGGCGCCGACGTCACCGTGGGCCGCTGCGCCGACCTGCGCGAGCGGATCGAGGAGCTCGACTGGAAGCTCGAGGACGTCGTCGTGGTCCCCGTGGCGGAGCTCCCCGAGGAGGTCCACGGCGGGCGGTCCGGCGACGAGCAGTCGAAGGGCAGCGAGTAGGCCCGGGCACGACGGGCGCGCGCCGGCCGTCGTCGGGCCGGCGCGTCAGGCGGCGCTGACCGCGGAGACGGGCTGGCCCGGATCCGCCCCGAACGCGAGGTCCGAGGGGGCGACGCCGTCGGCCACGAGCCGGGCGCCGAGCGCGGCGACCATGGCCCCGTTGTCCGTGCACAGGTTCACCGGCGGGACGACGAGCTCGATCCCGGCGGAGCGGCACCGGTCGGCGAGCAGCCCGCGCAGGCGGGAGTTGGCGGCCACACCGCCGCCGAGCAGCAGGTGCGTGAGGCCGTGCTCGCGGCACGCCCGCACGGCCTTGGCCGTGATGACGTCGGCCACCGCCTCCTGGAAGGACGCGGCGATGTCCGTGCGCGGCACCTCGAGCCCCTGCGCCTCGAACTGCTCCACGGCCCGGGAGACGGCGGTCTTGAGCCCCGAGAAGGACCAGTCGTGCCGGTGCGGGCCGGGCTCCTCCGCGGTGCCCACGAACTTGCCGGCCGTCAGCCCGCGGGGGAACCGGAACGCCTTCGGGTCCCCCTCCTGCGCCATCCGGTCGATCACGGGGCCGCCGGGATACCCGGCCCCGATGAGGCGGGCGACCTTGTCGTACGCCTCGCCGGCGGCGTCGTCGATGGTGGAGCCCAGCAGGGTGACGTCCGAACTGATCCGGTCCACCTGGAGGATCTCGGTGTGCCCGCCGGAGACGAGCAGCGCGCCGAGGTCCCGGGGCAGGTCGTCCCAGTCGGCGGGGCGCACGCCGTCCAGCAGCCCGACGCCGACGTGGGCCACGAGGTGGTTGATCCCGTAGAGCGGTTTGTCCGCCGCCACCGCGAGCGCCTTGGCCCCCGCGACGCCGACCATCAGCGCCCCGGCGAGTCCGGGCCCGGAGGTCACGGCGATCGCGTCGACCTCGTCCAGCGTGACCCCGGCGGCGTCGAGGGCGCGGCGGACGGTGGGCACGAGGGCCTCGAGGTGGGCGCGCGCGGCGATCTCCGGGATGACGCCGCCGAAGCGCACGTGCTCCTCCACGGAGGAGGCGACCTCGTGGGCCAGCAGGGTGGTGCCGCGGGCGATCCCGACGCCGGTCTCGTCGCAGGAGGACTCGATGCCGAGGACGAGGGGGGCGGTGGCGGTGGCGGACATGGGGGCCATTCTAGGCCGGGCCGCCGGGCGGGGCCGCGTTCAGAGGGCCCGGCGCATGACGACGGCGTCCTCGCCGCCCGGGTAGTAGCCGCGGCGCACGGCGATCGGCTCGAACCCGTGCCGCGCGTAGAGCCGGCGGGCGGCGGCGTTGGACTCGCGGACCTCGAGCAGCAGGGACTCGGCCCCGCGCTCGCGCGCGGCGGCGACCATCCAGCGCAGCTGCGCGGCGCCGATCCCGCGGCCCTGGACGGCGGCGGCGGTGCCGATGGTCTGCACGTCTGCGGTGTCCCCCACGGCCATGATGCCGCCGTACCCGACGATCTCCCCGGTGTCCTGGCGGACCACCACGCGGTAGTCCCGGGTCGTGGGGCGGCCGTGGGCGTCGAGCGCGCCGGCGGGGCCCGCCTGGGCGAGCTCCTCGGCGTAGAAGTGCCCCGGCCAGGCGTCCAGCGGGAACAGGGTCTCCTCGTGCTCCAGCACCTCGGGGACATCCCACACGGTCATGGGGCGCAGCAGGAACCCGGCGGGCAGCCCGTGGGCGGGCGCGGCGTCGTCGCCGGGGTCCGTAGCGTCGGGCAGGCTCATGCGCCGGCGGGCCGCGCCGGGGTGCGCGGGGCCGGCACCGTGGCGTCGGACTCGCGGAGGTACAGGGGCGTGGGCGGCAGCACGCCGCGGCCGCGGCGCAGGGCGAGCTCGGCCACGCGGCCCAGGCTGACGGCGTCGGGCACGGCGCCCTCCCAGCCGTCGACCGCGTGCAGGGCCTCGGGGTAGAGACCGGCGCCGGCCCCGTAGGCGGGCAGCGGGGTGACCTCGGCGGCGGGGGTGACGAAGGGCCCGTGCAGGAGGGTCGGCTGCCCGCCGACCTGGGCGTAGTGCGCCCAGTAGACCTCGCGGCGCCGCGCGTCGGTGACGACGACGAACTCCTCGACGGCGTGCGCGAACGCGTCCGTGCCCGCCCGGTGGGCCAGGGCGTCCAGGCTCCGGATCCCGTGCACCGGCACGTCCCACGCGAAGCCCAGGGCCTCCGCGGTGGCCAGCCCGGCCCGCAGGCCGGTGAACGGGCCCGGCCCGACGCCCGCGGCGATCCCGTCCAGGTCGCCCCCCGCGACGCCGGCCTCCGCGAGAACCTGCCGCACCGCCGGGGCGAGGACCTCGGCGTGGCTGGTCGTGTCCGCGGTGGACCAGGCGGCGAGGGGCTCTCCGTCGCGCAGGAGGGCGACGGACGCGGCGGCGGAGGAGTCGAGGGCCAGGAGCAGGGGCATGCCCGCCAGTCTACGGAAGGGCCACCGCGGCCCAGCGGGGGCCGTGGGCGCGCACGACGGCGGTGCGCACCTCTTCGGCCGCCTCGCCCTCCTCGTCGGAGAAGTCGGTGACGATCACCGGCGCGTCGGGGGCGGCGTCGCCGCCGGCGGGGCCGTCGGGGAGGTCCGCCCCGCCGCGGGCCCGGAGGACCTCGACGTCCAGCCAGGACGCCTCCGGGTCCTCGGGGAAGCCTGCGAGGGACTCGGCCATGCCGCGGCCCCACTCGACCACGGTGACGGAGCGGTCGGCGGTGGCCTCGAGGTCCAGGTCCGTCAACTCCCCGGCCGAGCGCAGCCGGTAGGCGTCCACGTGGACCAGGTCGGGCCCGTCCGCCAGCGACGGGTGGATGCGGGAGAGCACGAAGGTCGGAGAGATCACGCCCTCGCGCACGCCCAGGCCCGCGCCGAGGCCCTGCGTGAGGGTCGTCTTGCCCGCGCCGAGCTCCCCGGTGAGGATCAGCACGTCGCCCGCGCGCAGCACGCCCGCGAGCGCGGCGCCGAACTCCCGGGTGCCGGCGGCGCCGTCGAGGCGCACGCGCCGCTCCCAGACCGGGGCGGGGAGGGGCTGCTCAGCACGGCGGCCGGCGATCATGCGGCCCCCTTCCCCGCGGCGGCGCCGTCCACGTGCACGCGCGGCACGCGCGGCGAGATGCGGGTGACGAGCTCGTAGTTGATGGTCCCGGCGGCCTCGGCCCACGCGTCCGCGGGGATGCCCGAGGCGGGGCCGAACAGCTCCACCGGGTCGCCGACGCGCTCGGCGGCGCCCGGCCCCAGGTCCACGACGAGCTGGTCCATGGCCACGCGGCCGACATGCGGCACGCGGCGCCCGGCGACGGCCACCGGAGCGCCCTCGGCGATGCGCGGCACCCCGTCCGCGTAGCCCAGGGGCACCAGGCCCAGGACGGTGGGCTCGGCGGTGCGGTGGCGGAAGCCGTAGGAGACGCCCTGCCCGGCGGGGACGGCCTTCACGGCGGCGAGCGTGGTCTGCAGCGACATCGCGGGGTAGAGGCCGAACTCGGCGGGGGCGCGGTCCGGGAACGGGCTGAGCCCGTAGAGGCCCAGCCCCACGCGCACCATGTCGTGGTGCAGGTCGGGCCGGGTGAGGGCGGCCGGCGTGTTCGCCAGGTGGCGCACGCGCGGGCGCAGGCCGGCGGTGTCCAACACCACCGTGGCCTCGCCGAAGGCGGCGGCCTGGGCGTCGGTCTCCGCGGCGCGGTCGAGCTCGTCGGCGACGGCCAGGTGGGAGAACAGGCCCTCGACGTCGACGACGCCCTCGTCCTGCAGCGCGGCGGCGCGGGCGGCCAGCGCCGGCAGGTCCGCGAGCAGGCAGCCGTTGCGCCCCAGGCCCGTGTCCGCCTTCACGTGGACGGTGGCGCGGCGACCGGCCGCCCGGGCGGCCTGCGCCACGGCCTCGAGGTCCCACATGCCGGAGACGCCCAGGGCGACGTCCGCCTCCACCGCGGCGCGGAACGGGGTGTCCCGGGTGTGGAGCCACGCGAGGATCGGAGCGGTGACCCCGGCGGCGCGCAGGGCCAGGGCCTCGGTCACGTGGGCCACGCCGAGCCGGTCGGCCCCGGCCTCGAGGGCAGCGCGCGCCACGGGCACGGCGCCGTGGCCGTAGGCGTCGGCCTTGACCACGGCCATCAGCGCGGCCGAGGCGCCGTCCGGGCGGCCCAGGCGCGCGCGCAGGGCCGCCACGTTGGAGCGCACCGCGGCCAGGTCCACGAGCGCGCGCCGCTCGGCCGGCGCCGCCTCGGCGGCGGAGGGTGTCAGGTCAGGGGCGTCGTCCATGCGCGTCATTCTCCCACCAGCGCCGGGCCACCACGTCGCCCAGCGCGGCGGGGAGGGTGTCCGCCGTGGCGCGGCCGTCGGCCGCCTGCCGGACGCCGGCCCGGGCGTGCAGCCAGGCCGCGGCCGCCGCGAGCGCGGCGGGCGACGGCCGGCCACCCCGCGCGGCCCCGTGCCGCTCGTCGCCGCCCCGGCGTGCCCGGGCGGTCTCGGCCGCGAGGACGGCCCCCAGGGCCCCGGCCAGGACGTCGCCCGTGCCGGCGACGCCGAGCTGCGGGCCGCCGTCGCGCATGAGCCAGGCCTGCCCGTCCGGGGCGACCGCCAGCGAGGCCGGCCCCTTGAGCAGGACCGTGACCCCGCGCGCGGCGGTCCACGCCCGCAGCCGCGCCAGCTCCCCGGCGCCGTCCTCGTCCGCGTCCACGGCGTCGGCGGCGGGCACGGGGAGGCGGTCGCGCAGACGCGCCCACTCCCCCGCGTGCGGGGTGATGACCGTGCGAGCGCCCACGGCGGCGAGCGCCGCCAGATCCTCCCCGGTCACGAGGTCGAGGGCGGACGCGTCCACCACGAGCGCCGCCGGGCCGCGGTCGCCGTCCGCCCCGGAGGCGAGCACCGCGGCGACGGTCGCGCGGACCCGCTCCCGCGCGCCGTCGCCGTCGCCCAGGCCGGGGCCGAGCACCCAGGCGTCGGCGCGCTCCGGCGCCGGGCCGTCCGCGGAGGTCAGGGCGGCCGGATGCGCGGCGAGGACGAGGTCCCCCGCCCGGGCCGGCCCGCCGTGGTGCGCCATCCCGGCGCCGCCCGCCAGGACCCCGCCCACCGCGAGGACCGCGGCCCCCGGATACCGCTCCGAGCCGGCGACGACGCCGACCACCCCGCGCGTGTACTTGTGGGCGTCCCGGGCCGGGACCGGGTGCAGGCGGGCGACGGCGTCGTCGTCCACGACATGCAGCCCGGCGGCGGGATCGGCCGGCAGGTGTGGTCCCAGGCCGACGTCGACGCACACCACCCGCCCGGCCCGGCCCGGTCCAGCGCCGAGCAGCAGCCCCGTCTTGGACGCGCCGAAGGTCACGGTGAGGTCGGCGGCCAGGGCCTCGCCGGGGACGGCCCCGGTGTCGGCGTCCACGCCCGAGGGCAGGTCGCAGGCCACCACGGCGGCCCCGGACGGCAGGTGCCGCGCCGGCTCCGGCAGGGTGAAGCCCCCGCGGGCACCCGTGCCGAGCATCGCGTCCACCACGACGGCCGCCCGGGCCGGGACCGCCGTGGACCGCCGTCCGCCGGCGGCCTGCAGGGCGGCCCAGCCGGCGGCATGCCACACCGGCTCGCCCGCCTCGTTCCGACGCACGGGCACCGCGACCGCCTCGACGCCGCGGCGACGCAGGAAGGCCAGGGCCCACAGCGCGTCCCCGCCGTTGTTGCCCGGCCCCACCAGGGCCGCCACGGTCGCCCCGGCCACCGGTCCCCGCGCCCGCAGCTCGGCGGCCACGTGCTCGGCCAGGCCCCACGCGGCGGTCCGCATGAGCGCCTCGCCCCGCCCTTCGTCCAGCAGGGGCCGCTCGGCCGCCCGCACGTCGGTTCCCGTGTGTGCTCGCATCAGGTGCTCCTCCCGCTCCGGCCCGGCCGGGCCTCAGTCGTGGCGCTCGGCGACGACGTACGCCACCGCCACGTCGCCGTCGTGGCTCAGGGACAGGTGCCAGTGGGTGACGCCCAGTTCGTCGGCCCGGTCCCGGACCGAGTCCGTCAGCCGGACCTCGGGCCGTCCGTCCCCGTGCGCGGGGCGCGGGATGCTGCAGTGGTGCCACATCATGCCCGGCGGTGCCCCCAGGGCCTTGGCGATCGCCTCCTTCGCGGCGAACCGGGCGGCGAGGGAGCGCAGGGACAGGTCCCGCTCCTCCTCCGTGAACAGCCGCTCCCGCAGGGCGGGCGTGCGCGCCAGCTGCCGCTCGAAGCGGGGGACGTCCACCACGTCCACGCCGATCCCGACGATCACGGCCGCACCCCCGCGCCCGCGCGGCCGACGCCGGCGGCCGACTCCGCGACGGCCCCGACCGGCATGCCGGCCGTCCGCTTGACCAGGTCCAGCGGCCACTGCAGGACGTCCGGGAGCTCGCCGGAGCAGTCCGTGGTCAGGGCGACCTTGGCGAAGGCCGCCGTGCCGTAGACGTCCTGGCGCACCTTCTCGGCGCCGGTGTAGCCGCCGTCGAACCGGTACATGGAGACGCTGCCGTCCGCGGCGGGGAGGCACCGCTCGGCCAGCAGGCGGGCGCGCTCGAGGTGCTGGTCGAAGGTCAGCACCCCCAGCCGGCGCAGCCCGAGGGCACGCATGCGGTCCGCGGCGAACATGACCTCGCCCTGGGTGGTGACGGGGTCCGGGGAGAAGCACTCGACCTCGACGCCCCGGGTGCGGGGGTCGCGCTGGGCCGGGGTGCCGCAGAACTTCTCGAACCCGTCCGGGCCGAGGTGCGCGGAGACGAACACCCGGTCGGCGACGCCGCGGTCCAGCAGCTCCAGGGCGGCGTCGTAGACCGCGGGCTGACTGTAGAGCACCAGCAGCGCGTCCACCCGGGGCGGGTCGTCCGGGCGGGGGTGCAGCGTCATGTCCGCGGCGCGCATCAGCCCGGGGCCGAACGCCGCGGCGAGCACGAGGGCGGCGGCCGCCAGGACAGCGCCCAGGATCCGGCGCCGTCGGCGGCCCCGCCCCCGGCCCGCCTGGACGCGACGCCCGGCCTGGGGGCCGCGCGGCGCGGCCTGGGCGTCGCCGTCGACGGCCGGCGCGGACCCGGCGGGGCGGCTCACCCCTGCTCCTGCCGCACGACCTCCCGCAGGATCATCGTCGAGCGGCCCGGGACCTCGATGACCTCCCCCGCCACCACGTGGGGGCGGGTGCCGGCCGGGGCTACGTGCGAGGACGTGTCCACGACGATCTCCCACTCCCCCGGGAACAGCGGGCCGGGCAGGGTGTACGGCACGGGCTCCCACCAGGCGTTCATCAGGACGTAGAAGTCGCGGAACGCCTCGTCCGGCTCGCCCTCGCGGCGCTGGAGGTCGTGGCCGTTGAGGTAGAAGGCGATCGAGCGCGCCTCCGCGCCCCAGTCCGCCTCCGTCTTGGCGGTCGCGTCTGGCTCGAGCCACACGATGTCGGGCAGCGGCGCCTCGACGTCGCGCTCGGCGGGCCGGCCGTCGAAGTGCTGGCGACGGCGGAACACCGCGTGGTCCCGGCGCAGGGCGATCACGTCCCGGGTGAAGGCGATCAGCGCGTCGTCCCGCGTGCTCCAGTCGATCCAGGAGAGCTCGTTGTCCTGGCAGTAGACGTTGTTGTTGCCCTTCTGGGTGCGCCCCAGCTCGTCGCCGTGGCTCAGCATGGGCACGCCCTCGCTGACCATGAGGGTGGTGAGGAAGTTGCGCTGCTGGCGGGCGCGGAGCGTCAGCACCTCCGGGTCGTCCGTCTCGCCCTCGACGCCGCAGTTCCAGGAGCGGTTGTGGGAGTCGCCGTCGTTGTTGTCCTCGCCGTTGGCGTGGTTGTGCTTCTCGTTGTAGGAGACGAGGTCGCGCAGGGTGAACCCGTCGTGCGCCGTCACGAAGTTCACGGAGGCGCCCGGGTTGCGCCCGTCGCCCTCGTAGAGGTCGGCCGAGCCGGTCAGCCGGGTGGCGAACTCGCCCAGGGTGCCGGGCTCGCCCCGCCAGAAGTCGCGCACGGTGTCCCGGTACATGCCGTTCCACTCGCTCCAGATGCCCGGGAAGTTGCCGACCTGGTAGCCGCCCCAGCCCACGTCCCACGGCTCCGCGATGAGCTTGACGGTGCGCAGCACCGGGTCCTGGCGGACGACGTCGAAGAACCCGGAGAACATGTCGGGGCCCTGCTCGCCCTCCACGCGGGTGAGCGTGGTGGCCAGGTCGAACCGGAAGCCGTCCACGTGCATCTCGGTCACCCAGTAGCGCAGGGAGTCCATGACGAGCTGGAGGGCCTTCGGGCTGGACAGGTCCACCGAGTTCCCGGTGCCCGTGTAGTCCATGTAGTGGCGCTCGTCGCCCTCGACCAGGTGGTAGTACCCGGCGTTGTCGAAGCCCCGGAAGCTCAGCAGGGGGCCCTTGTCGTTGCCCTCGGCGGTGTGGTTGTAGACCACGTCGAGGATGACCTCCAGCCCGGCGGCGTGGAGGTCCTTGACCATCTGCTTGAACTCGTGGACCTGGCCGCCGACGGTGTCGGCTGAGGAGTACGCCGCGTGGGGCGCGAGGTAGCCGAGGCTGTTGTAGCCCCAGTAGTTGGACAGCCCCTTCTCCTGGAGGATCGAGTCGTTGACGAACTGGTGCACGGGCATCAGCTCCACGGCCGTCACGCCCAGGGACGTCAGGTGCTCGAGCACGGACGGGTGGGCCACGCCGGCGTAGGTGCCGCGCAGCTCCTCCGGCACGTCCGGGTGCAGGGCGGTGAGGCCTTTCACGTGCGTCTCGTAGACGACGGTGTCCGTGAGCAGCCGCTGCGGCGGCGCGTCGTCGCCCCAGTCGAAGTCGTCGTCGACGACGACGCCGACCATGGACGTGCCGAGGCTGTCGGCGGTGTCCATGCGGTCGGGCTCGTCGAAGGCGTAGGAGAAGTGCTGCTGCCCCCAGGCGTAGTCCCCGGTGAACGCGCGGGCGTAGGGGTCCGCGAGGAGCTTGTGGGGGTTGTGCCACAGGCCCCGCGCCGGGTCCCAGGGGCCGTGGACGCGCCAGCCGTAGCGCTGGCCGCCGCCGATCCCGGCCACGTGCACGTGCCAGGTGGTGTCGTGCCGCTCGGTGACCGGGATGCGCTCCTCGGATCCGTCCTCGGCGATCAGGCACAGCTCGACGGCCTCGACCTCCCTGCCCACGGCGACGGCGAAGTTCGTGCCGGTCTCGTCCACCGTGGCCCCCAGGGGGTACGGCTGTCCGATGTCCACTGTGTGCATGAAGGCGTCTCCGGATGTCTCGGGGGGCGCGCCGGATCCGGCACGCACTCACCCCGAGTCTAGTGCGCGGAGCCCGGCCGCCCCTCGGCTCAGCCGACGCCGCCGCGCCCGTGGAGGAGAGCCCTCGGCCGCACCGGGCCCGGCACCGCCCCGGACGCGGCGACGCCCCCGTCGTTCCCGGCGGGGGCGTCGTCGTCGCTCGTCAGGGCGAGGTCACTCCACGGTGACGGACTTGGCGAGGTTGCGCGGCTGGTCCACGTCGTAGCCCTTGGCCGAGGCCAGCTCGAGGGCGAAGATCTGCAGCGGCACGGTGGTCAGCAGCGGCATCAGCACGGGCTGGGTCTCCGGGACCTCGAACACGACCTCGGCATGGTCGCGCACGGCCTCGTCGCCGCGCTCCGCCACCACGAAGGTGCGGGCGCCGCGGGCGCGGACCTCCTGGATGTTGGAGACGACCTTCGCGTGGAGCGAGTGGCGGTCCAGCGGGGAGGGCATGACCACGAACACGGCCTGGCCCTCGTCGATCAGGGCGATGGGCCCGTGCTTGAGCTCGCCCGCCGCGAAGCCCTCGGCGTGGATGTAGGCCAGCTCCTTGAGCTTCAGGGCGCCCTCCATGGCCACCGGGAAGCCGACGTTGCGGCCCAGGAACAGCACGGAGGAGGTGTCGGCCATGGAGCGGGCGAGCTCGCGGACCGGCGTGGAGGAGTCCAAGATCTCCTGGATCTTGCCGGGGATCTCCGCCAGGTCGGCCAGGATGTCCTTGATCTGGCCGGTGAACAGCTTCTTGTTCAGCTGCGCCAGGTACAGGCCCAGCAGGTAAGCGGCGGTGATCTGCGCCAGGAACGCCTTGGTGGAGGCCACGGCGATCTCCGGGCCGGCGTGCGTGTAGAGCACGGCGTCGGACTCGCGCGGGATGGTGGACCCGTTGGTGTTGCAGATGGACAGGGTGCGGGCGCCCTGCTCCTTGGCGTAGCGCACGGCCATCAGGGTGTCCATGGTCTCGCCGGACTGGGAGATGGACACCACGAGGGTGTGGTCGTCGATGATCGGGTCGCGGTAGCGGAACTCGTGGGAGAGCTCGACCTCCACGGGGATGCGGCACCAGTGCTCGATGGCGTACTTGGCCACGGTGCCCGCGTAGGCGGAGGTGCCGCACGCCAGCACGATGATCTTGCGGACCGCCTTGAGCTCCTCCGGGTCGATGCGCAGCTCGTCCAGGACCAGCGCGCCGGTGGCGTCGGTGCGGCCCAGCAGGGTGTCCTGCACGGCCTGCGGCTGGTCGTGGATCTCCTTCTCCATGAAGGTGTCGAAGCCGCCCTTCTCCGCGGCGGAGGCGTCCCAGTCCACGGTGAAGGCCTTGCCCTGCGCGGGGGCGCCCTGGAAGTCGGTGATCTCGACGGCGTCGGCGGTGATCGTCACCACCTGGTCCTGCTCGAGCTCGATCGCCTCCTTGGTGAAATCGATGAAGCCGGAGACGTCGGAGCCGAGGAAGTTCTCGCCCTCCCCCACGCCGACGACGAGCGGGGAGTTGCGGCGGGAGGCCACCACGCGGTCCGGGTGGTCCACGTGGACGGCGAGCAGCGTGAAGGCGCCCTCGAGGCGCTGGGAGGCCAACTGCATGGTCCGGGTGAGGTCGCCCTCGCCGGCGCCGCGGTAGACGTCGGCCAGCAGGTGGGCGGCCACCTCGGTGTCGGTCTCGGAGAGGAAGGTGACGCCCTTCTCCAGCAGCTCGGCGCGCAGCTCGGCGTAGTTCTCGATGATGCCGTTGTGGATCAGGGCCAGGCGGCCCTCGTCCGCGACGTGCGGGTGGGCGTTGACGTCGGTCGGGCCGCCATGGGTGGCCCAGCGGGTGTGGCCGATGCCCACCTGCGCGGACGGCACCGGCTCGGCCTCAAGCTCGGCCGCCAGGTTGGCGAGCTTGCCCGCCTTCTTGCGGTGGTACAGCTCGCCGTCGGCGACGACGGCGACGCCCGCGGAGTCGTATCCACGGTATTCGAGGCGGCGCAGCCCCTCCATGAGGACCTCGAGAGCATCGTGCTCACGGGTCGAGGACGGCTGCCCGATGTATCCGACGATTCCACACATGCGCATGAGGATACCGGGTGCCCGTGCGCATCCGCCGCGGGCGGACAGGGGACCCCGCCGCCGCAGGGGGACGGCCCGCGGGCGCGGGCTCAGGGGCCGCCGTCGCCCTCCTGCTCGGCCTGCTGCCAGGCCCAGAGGTCGCGCACCATCTCCCGCACGTCGCGACGGGCCCGCCAGCCCACGTCGCGGGCGACGGCGCCGACGTCGGCGCAGGACTCGGCGATGTCCCCCGCGCGGCGGCCCCCCACGGTGAACGGCACCGGGCGGCCGGTGACCTCCTCGAAGGCGCGCACCATCTCGAACACGGTGACCCCCTCCCCGCGGCCGATGTTCCACACCCGCACCCCGGCCTCCTCGGAGGGGCGGGCCGCCATCCACTCGAGGGCGGCCACGTGCGCCTCGGCCAGGTCCATGACGTGGATGAAGTCGCGGACGGCGCTGCCGTCCCGGGTGGCGAAGTCCGCGCCGAAGACCGTGAGCTCGGGGTAGGCGCCGGAGGCCACCCGGGAGACGAAGGGCATCAGGTTCGCCGGGGTGCCCTGCGGGTCCTCGCCCATGCGGCCGGAGGGGTGGGCGCCCACCGGGTTGAAGTAGCGCAGGGACGCGACGGACAGTCCCGGCGAGGCGGCGTGGACGTCGGTCAGGACCTGCTCGGCCATGGCCTTGGAGCGGCCGTAGGGGCTGACGGGGTCGATCGGCGCGGACTCGGCGACCGGCACGGGCGCCCGGTCGCCGTACACGGTCGCGGACGAGGAGAACAGCAGGGTCCGGGCGCCGGCGCGCACGGCGGCCTCGGCCACGTGGGCGGTGCCGCCGACGTTCACGCTGTAGTACTCGGCGGGCGAGGCCATCGACTCGGTCGGCGACTTCAGGCCCGCGAAGTGGACCACGGCGTCGGGGGCCCAGGCGACGACCTCGTCGGCCCAGTCCTCCGGGCGGCGGATGTCCGCCACGACCAGGCGCAGGCGCGCGCCCCCGAGCCCCACGCCGCAGACCTCCGCCGCGCGCTCGAGCCCCGCACGCCCGGCGCCGGCCAGGCTGTCCAGCACCAGCACGTCGTGACCCGCGTCGAGGAGGGTCGTCACGGTGTGGGAGCCGAGATACCCGGCGCCGCCGGTCACGAGAGCACGCATGCCCCGATCCTATGCGGGCG